>JBAZJU010000003.1 GCA_041651155.1 Patescibacteria group bacterium
GTCTCACCTGCCCACAGCCCATTACTTATTACCTCCCTTTCTTCAAGGGTTAAACGATGATATTTGTTTTTCATAGCAAAACCTTAAATGATTTTAAAGTTTTGCGCTAGTCCTTTGAACCCAGTAGATTATGTTTTGACTTTTGCTCTGATTTTAGATAAAATATAGATAAGTTCAAAGTTTAAAGTTTAAAGTTTAAAGTTACAGTTTAAAATCAAAAATTTTGGATTTTATATTGTAATTTTGTATTTTGCATTTTAAATTTTAAATTTCATTACATATGACCTTAGATGAACGCAAAATCCGTCTAGAAAAATTAGAAAAAATCAGAGAACAGGGAATAGATCCCTATCCTTCTAAATTTGATAAAAAAAATACTTTAAAACAAGCCTTTGAATCAAAAATAGGCACTAAGGTTAAAACAGCCGGCCGTTTGATGACAATTCGTGACATGGGCAAGCTTTGCTTTTGCCACTTAATGGATGAATCTCAGAAAATGCAAATTGCTTTGCAGGCAGATAAAATTGGCAAAGAAGAATATGACTGGTTTGTTAAAAATCTGGATATAGGTGATTTTATAGGCATAGAAGGCGAAGTTTTTAAAACCCATAAAGGTGAGATTTCAATTTTAGTTTCAAAATATACATTGTTAGCAAAGGCCTTAAGGCCTTTGCCGGAAAAATGGCATGGCCTAGTTGATGAGGAATTAAGGTTAAGAAAAAGATATCTGGATTTTATAACCCATCCGGAATTAAAAGAATTATTTTACCGCAAAGCAAAATTCTGGCAGACGATGCGTAATTTTATGCTAGGCGAAGGATTTTTGGAAGTTGAAACTCCTGTTCTGGAAACTACAGCAGGCGGTGCAGATGCCGAGCCATTTGTTACTCATCATAACGCTTTAGATATGGATGTTTATTTAAGAATTTCCATGGGTGAGCTTTGGCAAAAAAGACTGATGGTGGCTGGTTTTGAAAAAACTTTTGAAATCGGCCGACAATTTCGTAATGAAGGCATGAGCCGCGAGCATTTGCAGGATTATACCCAAATGGAATGTTATATGGCCTATGCTGATTACAAAGATATGATGGTTTTGATGGAAAAAATGTATAAAAAAATTGTTAAAGAAGTTTATAATACCATGGAATTTGAAATTAATGGTTTTATGGTTGATTTTAGTAAAAAATGGGATTCTATTGATTATGTGGAAAAAATAAAAGCAGATTTTGATTTGGATGTAACTAAAGCAACTAGAGAGGCATTGGTTAAAAAATTAAAAGATTTAAAAGTTGATTTTGATGCAAATTTATCAAAGGCACGTTTAATTGATGTTCTATGGAAACAAGTCAGAAAAACTATTGCCGGCCCGGCTTTTTTGATTAATCATCCGGTTGAAGTTGCGCCATTGGCTAAACGCGATCTCAAAAATTCTGGCAGAGTCCAAGAATTTCAGATAATTTTAGGTGGTTCAGAAATGGGCAAGGGATATTCAGAGCTTAATGATCCAATTGACCAGGCTGAGCGCTTTAATGAACAGGCCAAAATGCGGGCAGCAGGGGATAAGGAAGCACAAATGCCTGATCAGGATTTTGTTGAGGCTCTAGAGTATTGTATGCCTCCGACAGCGGGCTTTGGCGTGTCAGAGCGTTTCTTTTCATTTTTAGAAAATAAAACAGCACGAGAATGCCAGATTTTTCCGTTGATGAGGCCGGAGAAATGATTTAGTGAGAAGACGGAGCTAAGCTCCGACGCTTCGGAGCTTAGCTTCGTAGCGAAGTTATTAGGATTAGATATAATTTTATGAAAGAAAAATTATCTAACGAAAAACCAAGTTTAAAAAAATTTGAATCAAAAGAAGAAGCTTATGTTTTTGAGCAGTTTCATGATGTTGGTTTTCAAATTGAAAAAATCCCTGCTTTGTATGAACGTTTAGTTGAACTAAATAGCATGCCAGATTCTCATTTTGAAGACGCTGTCAGTATGGCGAAAATTGTTGATTATTTATGGGCTGAAATAAAAGGTGAAAAAGATATTACATTTAGCAAGGATAAATTAAAATTAGCTTGTCTTTTCCATGATATTGGCAAATCCGGACCGGCCAAGGCAAGCCATAGGCAGCGTTATTTAATTGAGACATTGTTTAACCCAAAATTATTCAATCCCAAATCAGAAAAATTTAAAGGCAAGAGACCCAGGAATTTATCAATTGATGAAGCCTTAGATTCGGAAGATTTACCAGAGAAAGAAGAAATTAAGAAATATTTAGAAACATTGACTCTTCATATCTATGACCATAAATTGAAAAAGGCACAAGCAGAAAAGCTTGATTTAAAAAAACACGCCATGATTGATTTGTGGCGCGAACATGATTATTGGACAAGGGAGCTTTTGCAAGAATATATTGATGATCAGATTGATGAATCACTGGCCAAAGTTGCCAGCACCCATCATGCTTTAGACGGGCATGACCCCTGGGATATTGATGGACTGATAGCTGACGAATCCGTGGCCATTGAGGTCATTGATAGATATTTAATTTTAACATTAGTTGATAAATATCAAGCCTGGGTGGACAGATCCGGCTTGTCACATGATGAAGCAATTAAGAAAATTCATGATGAAATTAAGGACAGCAAGGATAAAGAAATAATAAATCATAACGGCGAAGTCTTTAACAAATTCAAAAAGTATCTGCAGATAATAAAAAAACATCCGGAAATTGCAGAACTAAGCCAAAAGAAACAATAAACAAAAGGCACAAAGCGCAAAAGGAGGAACTAATGTGCTTGGGAGCAGAAAAAACTGATTCATTATTTTTCGCTGGTACGGAACATCAAGTAGTTGATCTTTTGCTGGAGGACAAACAATCGATACGTGAGGTTAATGCTCTTGTTGAAACACGAGGCATTGCCTTTACTGCAAGAGTTTTAAGAATGGCCTTAAAGAAGGCGGGAAAAAGTGATGCTGAAAGAGCGATTGAAAAATTGAGATTGGCAATTAATCTTCAATTCACTCAAAAAATTGACAATCTGACAGCAGAACAATTGGGTGAATTTTCAAATTGCGCCCCAAACCTTTTTGGCATTTTAGACGCCAAAAAAGAAGAAGCTTCCCCATAAAGGAAGTTTCTTTTAAAAAGCAGAAGTTTTACGCAATCTTGGCAAAAAAGTCAATTTTTGCTAGAATTATATTATAATCCAAACCAAAAATTTATAATCTAAAATCAATAATCTATAATCTAAATTTTATGCTAGACATAAATTTTATCATAGAAAATTTAAAAATTCTTGAAAAAGTCACTAAAGACAAAGGACTTAGAATTGATTATAAGGAACTTCTAAAATTGGATGATAAACGAAGAAGTTTAATTCAGGAAATAGATGATTTGCGTCAAAAAAGAAATGCCAATGCTGATTTGCTTAAAGATCAGTCCAAGCGTTCTGCTGAATTAATAAATGAAGGCAAAGCTTTGAAAGATAAGATTGCAGCTTTAGAATCTGAATATATTAAGGTTTTAGACGAATATGACGAGATTATGCTTTTAGTGCCAAATGTAATCTCTAAAGACACGCCAATTGGCAAAGATGATAGAGATAATAAAGAAATTTCCAAGTGGGGTAAAATTCCCAAATTTAAATTTAAAATTAAAGATCATTTGCAATTAGGCAATAACTTAGACCTTTTAGATCTTGATAGGGGAGTGAAGGTTTCTGGCTTTCGCGGTTATTATTTAAAAAATGAGGGCGCGCAAATGCAGATGGCACTGTTGCTGTATACGTTTAATAAATTAATGGCAAAGGGCTTTACACCTTTTATTACCCCAACCTTAGTCAGGGAAATGGCTTTAATCGGCAGTGGACATTTCCCCTTTGGGAAAGAAGAAGTTTATCAAATTGGCAATCCAGGCAAATTAGATAGTGGCGAAGATATTAAGGAACCTTTATTTTTGGCTGGCACATCAGAGCCATCTTTAATGGCTTATCATGCCAATGAGACCCTTAAAGAAGGAGATTTGCCCAAAAAATATTGCGGTTTTTCAACCTGTTATCGTTCAGAAGTCGGCAGTTATGGCAAAGATACAAAAGGTATTTATCGCTTGCATGAATTTATGAAAATTGAACAAGTAATAATCTGCCAGGCTGACATTGATGAAGGCTTGAAATATTTCGAAGAGTTAAGAAGTATTGCCGAAGAAATTTTACAGGATTTAAAATTGCCATACCATGTAATTGCGGTTTGTACCGGCGATATGGGCGCTGGAAAATATAAAATGTATGATATTGAAACCTGGATGCCTTCAAGAAATGCCTATTCTGAAACCCATTCTGATTCATTTTTAACAGATTGGCAGGCGCGCAGGATGAATATAAAATATAAAGCGAAAGATGGAGAAACTAAATACGTTTTTTCATTAAATAATACTGCTATTGCTTCGCCAAGAATATTAATCGCACTCTGGGAAAATTATCAAAATGAAGATGGCTCAGTGACAATTCCTGCAGCCATTAGGCCGTATATGGGTAATAAAGAAATAATTTTACCCAAAGATAACTAAAGAGAGAAGGGTATCTTTTGTTCAAATGTTTAGTTTTAAAAAAAGAAAAAATTTTTTGGTCCATAAAAAATATAAGATTGAACGCCAGTCTGTTAAATATCGCAATCCCTGGAGTTTAAGAAAAGGATTATTGGGATCAAAATTATTCAAAGTCATTAATTTATTTTTAATTATAGGCATTTTGGGTTGCTTATATTTTTTTATTTTTTCCAATTTTTATAATATTACCAATATAGAAATTTCCGGCAACCAGATAATTTCCACTGATGACATGCTTGATTTGACTGGTAGTTACTTGTCAGTTAATAAATTATTTATTTTTAAGAATCGCAACATCTTTTTGTTTAACAAAAATGAATTTAAAAATAAAGTTGAAGAAGTTATTCTCTTGTCAGACTTGAAAATAGAAAAAGTTTTGCCAAATACTATTAGGCTGACTTTAAAAGAAAAAAATGCGGCAATTAAATGGATTACTAATAATCAGGAATATCTGGCTGATAATAATGGCCAGATTATAAAACGATATTATAAATTAACCATGCCGAAAATTTTTTCTATTATAGAACAAGCGCCAATAGAAAGTCAGGCAACTAATGATAATTTTATTAAAGTGACCAATTCAGCCAATGACGAGGTGAATTTGGGTGACAAAGTCTTAAGGCCAGAGGATGTCCTGTTTATCTTAGATTTACAAAAGGCTTTAAGCGCTAAAGATTATTTGCAGCCGCAAAGCTTAACCGTACCCAATAATTGGCCGAAATATATAAGCGTGGGATTAAATAACGGAACTAAAATATATTTTAATTTAACTGATTCATTGGAAACGCAAATAAACCGTTTGAATTTGATTATAGACCAGAAAATTAAAAAAAGTAATTTAAGCGGAGTGGATTACATAGATTTAAGATTGGGTGAAAGCGTTTATTATAAGATGAAATAATGGTTGGGGATAAGCCTTTTGCAGGATTTATGCCTAAATGATATAGTTAAGTCATCTTCGCATAATATACCTTAATCAAAGAGCTAGAAGAGTTAAAACTGTGTTTTATGCAAAAAACAAACAAATCGCTGATTAGCTTTATAACCAGTTTTTTGGAATATTTGGAAGTAGAAAAAGGATTGGCTGTTTTGAGTGTGGTTAATTACGCTCGCTTTATAAATAAATTTAAAAATTGGCTGAATAAGAATTATCCTGATTTAAAGCCTCATAATTTAACTGCGGATATTATCTATCAATTCCGCCTTTATTTATCCCGCCAAGGCGTTAATGCCACTACCAAACAAAATCTAAAAAAATCAACGCAAAATTACTACTTGATTGCATTGCGCAATTTTTTGGCATATTTAATTGAAAAAGACATTGACACGTTACCGCCTGGTAAAATTAAACTAGCCAAAGATAATATGAGAGAAAGAGTCGTGAAATTTTTAAATCTTGAGCAATTAGAACGATTGTTATTATCTCCCAAAACTGAAGAAATTTCTGGATTAAGAGACAAGGCAATAATGGAAACTTTGTTTTCAACGGGTTTGCGCGTGGCGGAATTGGTAAATTTGAACCGAGATCAATTTAATCTGAAAATAATCAAGAATGCTAATTATGATTCTTTGGAATTGTCAATAGTCGGCAAAGGCAGCCATCCCCGACCCATTTATTTTTCCAGGCGCAGTTTGGACTGGATAATTAGATATTTAGAGGCCAGGAAGGATATGGAACGTCCGCTTTTTATAAACCATCAGAATTTTAAAAACGATAAATCAGAACATCGCTTGACTACACGTTCAATTGAAAATATTTTAACTAAATACAGTAAGATCGCAGGCTTGCCTTTTATAGCCACACCTCATACATTGAGGCATACTTATGCCACTGATTTATTAAATAAGGGCGCTGATTTAAGGATAGTCCAAGAGTTTTTAGGCCATAAAAATATTATGACCACTCAAATATATACGCATGTAACTAATAAAAGGCTTAAGGATTTACATCAAAAATTTCATAGCGGTAAAAATTTAAAGAATGAATAATACTTCCTCAAACAAGTTAATTGATATTTTTTACTCAAATTCAAGATTAAATGTTGATTATCAGGCTCTTGAAGAGCTCAATTTTTTAATAGATGAAGAAATTATTAAATTTAAGGAAAAAGAATTTAATTCCATTGAGGAGTTTCATGAAATAATTGAGCAATTAATAAAAAAAGAAATTAAAATTTTTGATTATCAAGGCGGTGAAACTCGCCATATGGCTTTAAAATATCTAGGTGAAAAATTTTTACTGGGTGAGAATAAAAAGGTTAAAATTGAAAGTCTTTTCCATGGGCGCTATCCCGACCTTATTTCTGAAGACCAAGAATTTATTATTGAATGTGGCGATACTGACCCAAATAAAATAATTGAATATTTTTTGCTAGGTGTCGTAAAATTATATTTAATACCTTACCCCGATGATGATTCTGATCATTTAAAGCTCTATGAATTTAGTTGTGAATTAGATGAACTAATGGAATATAAAAAGTTTAGAGACAATATTAATCATAATAAAATAAAAGAAATTATAAAAAAGAGGCCTTAAAACCTCTTTTATTGTCAGGTAATAAATTTAAATCATTTTAAGTAAAATAAAGGCCTAATACAGGGTCTTTCTTAAATTTAGCTACATTCTTATTAACCTGCTTATAAAACCCCGGATAATGGCTCCTGGTGATAAAATGGCCCCTATAAAGCTGCCTAAAGGGTTTTTTCTGATGATGGCCTATCTCATGTGCAATAACCCTTAAAATAGAATTAATACTTTTAGGTTCTCTTTTTTTAGGTGTAAAAATATCAATCGCCACCAGCTTTGTTTTTAAATTAGTATAAGCAACTTTAAAACTTCTGGCCGTGTTAACAGGCGCCTGCCGATTCATAACTCTAAAAGTAAAGCCTGTAACTTTTAGGCATTTACAGGCTTTTTGAAATATCTCCTCTACCCTATTTTGATGATAATATATCATGTGTCGTAAAATAAAAACCTAATTTTTATTTGCATTTAGGTAAAGAGCTAAGTGTTTTTGTAGGGTCTATCAGGCCAGCGGGTTGAGGAGCATCTGCTGGCTTCCATTGAATATTTGTGCTTCTCCTTCCTTGATAAAGTTCAAAGTGCAACATTCTGCATGGTCCAAATATACCGATAACTTGTCCTGCTTTTACTTGCTGTCCTACTTTGACCAATTGTCTAGATACATCATTCTCCCCATAATTTACAGTTACATTTAAACTTGGAAAATAAATGTAAATTGAACCAGCATCGCCGGAGCCGCCATTCTGGCTTATCCACCAATTAGGAGTTGCAGTACATTTATTCGCGCCAGCTTTAAAGGTTGTGCTAATTCTTAAAACAACGCCATCTGCTATGGCTATTCCTTCTCCTGGAGGGTTAGTATAAATATCCACCCCAGCATGTTTTCTTGCACCCTGGGCCCTACTTGCCGCAAAATTATTGTGAGTACTTTTTAAACTCGCTGAAGGCACGGGAAAACATTGTCCGCCAACACTTTGATATGTTCCCCCCGGAGTTACGCCTTCATTGGTTGGAAACATTAAAGCATCATCTGGTATGTCAATAGTTTCAATATATTCCGCACTGGGGGGAATTAATTGTGTTATACCCACAAAAGACAATAAGACATAACTGAATAAGGCAATACCCAAACCAATTAAGGCCAATTGTATCCTGTGTTTAGCCTTGCCAATCAATTGCTTATCCCCTCCTGCGATTATCCAAAGAATTCCAGATGCAATAATCATTATTATTATGAAAGGGATAATTATATAGAGCAAAGCCTGATAAATATTTTTAATATATTCAGCCATATCAGTTGCCTTTGCATATCCTAAAAGAGGCACTTGTAATGTTATATCGGGTTGAGTAGCAGTTTGAGCAAATGAAAGAATTGGATAAAAAAAACTTAGTGCAAAAATTATTATAAGGAATATTTGTATTATTTTTGTTTTTTGCTTTTCCATTTTAACAAGAAAGTTTATAATTAAATTTTTAAAAATTTATTCCCATCTTCTGACACAGGCTTTCTTCCCCACCCAGTCATGTTCAATCAAATTAGTCACTCTTATTCCTCTCCCTGATATTCTTCCACTTTCAGGATTTTCTGCACCATTACTACCATGACTTTCCAAAACTTTTCCATTACTAATGTAAATATAAACATGACCGAATTGACCTTTACTGCATTTTGGATAACCTACAAGATCACCTGGCTTTAATTCCTTGCCGTTAAGCGCAGTTGCAGTAGCTGGTTTGGTAATTTTTTCACTAGTTGAGCAATTGGGAGAACAACCAAACTGACCTTTTGTCCCGCTATCTATATATTTATGACCCGAGCAAGCTAAAATTAAATTGGCCATGCCTGAGCAATCAAGACAGAGTTGGCCTTTCGGACAGAATGTTTTGCAGGGAACATTGTTTTCACATTTATACGTATCATCTTTGTACTGCGGTGGACCTCCTTTTCCGCCCATGCGGTAAGTTACTTTACCATTAAAATATTGAGCTAATTGTTGAATGGTGGGATTTTTTAATTCTTTAGGGCAGTTTATATTATAATTAGCCGGAGTTGCAGCCTCTGCAGCAGCTATAAATGCCTTTCTGATTAAATCAACTGAAGAGTCATTATTTTCAGTTAAAGTTTGTTCAAAATTACTAGTAGTTGGGTTCGGACCATTCCATAAAGGATCTTCAGTATCATCAGCTTCTTCCTCGGGAATATATTCTATACTTGGCGTGTTTAATGATGTTATACCTACAAAAGACAGTAAAACATAGCTAAATAAAACAATTCCCAGGCCGATTAGGCCATGAAAAATTCTGGTTTTAGCTTTATTCATGCCTTCTGGATCTCTCCCGGCAGCTGTTAACCATTCAATGCCTCCCAAAATAATTATGATAATAACAAATGGCACCACAATGTAGGAGGCTGCCTGGTAAAGGGCTTTGATGTATACGGCAATATTTTGAGCTTGAGTAAAGCCTAAAATTGGAATTTGCAGTTCAATATTTGGTTCAGCTGCTGTTGAAGCCAAAATAACAGTGGGTAAGATTATAAAAAATAGAATAAAGAAAAGTAAAACTGCTGGTAAAATCCTTGAAATTTTTCTAAATATTAGGTTATTCATATTAATAATAAAATATTAGGTACCGTATCTTCTGATACAGCTTCCAATAAATTTATGGCTCATAACTTGAGATTTTTTTGATGCCTTACCACCTGGGTCATCCCAACCACTGCCTCCTGCGCTTTCAAAGAGAATTCCATTGCCTACATAAATACGTACATGTTGACTTGGTTTGCCCAATGCATCCCCTGGTTTTAAAGGTATGCCATTCACTGAAGTATTATCAATAGATGTTATTCTTTCACCTCTGCTGCATCCGCTGCCAAAAATACTTGCTGTTCCTCCACCAAAAGGTTTAAGGCCAGCGCAATTCAAAAGATAATTTGTATAGCCAGAGCAATCTAAACATATTGTTCCAGGAGGACAATATGTAATTTTTTGTTTACGCTCTTCATAACGTGAGCCTGCAATATTCGGAGATTGAACTGTATAGGGAGGTTTTCCTCCTTTTGCTCCCCAGCGATAGGTAACTTTGCCCAGAGAAGATTGTCCAATTTGGGCTAAAATCGCTTGTCCTCCGCTTTTAGGACAATAAATAAGACCTTTGAAATTAACATCAACACCATTTATGCCGCTTGTATTTAATGGGACATCAGTATCTCCTTCTTCACCCGCTGATAAGCATTCATCCATATCTTTTATGGTTCCTTCCTTACTGGCACAGTCTGCTTTAGTCAAAAGGAAATAATTATCTCCGGGATATGAACAACACTCAAGACTTGCTATATATTCAAGATCTAGATTTTTGAATTCAGTAATGCCGACAAGAGATAACATTACATAGCTTAACAAGCCAATAATTAAGCCAGTTAAAGCGCCGGTAATATATTTTTTTGCCTGTTTTATATTAGCAAGATTTCCACCAGATAAAATCCACATAATACCAGCAGTTATAATAATAACAATAGCTATTGGTACTAAAATATATAAGCCATATTTATAAAGATTTTTTATGTAATCAGCAAAAGTAGTTGCTTGCGTAAAACCAAAAATTGGGACTTCTAGCGGATAATTAGGTGGAGCTACATTATTGGTTTGTGCCAATATTTTGGTTGGATTAAATAAAAAAGATAGGAGTGTAAGATTTAAGAAAATAAAAATTTTAAGTTTTAGACTTTTTAACATTTGGGGATTTTTTTATAAAAAATTTGTTTCAGCCAGTTGGCAAAAACAAAAAATAACAGGGCATGTATTAAATCAATTGTGTCCACTCCATTTTCTTTGGCAAAAAAAGACACAACAAGCATAGCCAGGGCGCCAAAATAAATTAATAAATCAACCAGATAAAAATCAGTTTTAGTAAGCGTTATGTCATATTGGGTTATCCCGGTAGTTTCATCACTTTTTGTTCTCCAATGGATGCCAGCCAAGGCAATAATTAACCCAAAGATTAAAACAATTGATGGGGTGGAAAATAATATTGTCTGGCCAAGATTTTGGGTAAAATCAGGATAAAAATACCAGATAAAAACAACAAATGCCACAATTAGCCAGACTATATAATGGGAAAAAAGTTCTAAAATCATGGCCCAAATTTTTCCTCTGCTTGTGCGTTCCATAATTAATTAGGTTAATTTAGATCAAGGCAAATATTCAAGTGGATTTACAGGAATGCCATTTAACCTGACTTCAAAATGCAAATGAGGACCTGTAGTAAAAGGACCGGCGCCTCTGGTGCCTGGCATTGCGCCTGACAGTCCGATAACATCGCCTGCTTTGACAAAATCATCATTTTTAACGTAAATGGCGCTGACATGGCCGTAAACAGTAGATAAGCCGTTGTCATGAATTAAAATAATATAACTATAGCCATAGCCAGAATCTTGAGCGCGTGCCACATAACCATCAGCCGGCGCAATGACTGGCGAGCCTTGCTTAGCTCTGATATCAATGGCAGGATGTTCAAATATATAGCGGAAAGGATAGTCTGGATCGTGAAAATAGGCAGTGATTACATGCGTACCCCCTACCGGCCAATAAATAAAAGTATTTTGCGCAGTAGTCCCCTCTTTTTTAATGCGATTTATCTTATCTTTGATTTTTTCCTGCAAATTATAAATATCCGAATTAATCGCATCTTGTTGCTGTTTGGCCTGGGTTAAAAGGTTTTGGAATTGTAATTCTGATGATCTGGTTTCATAAACCAGATTTTCTTTAGCTTGTTGGTCGTTTTGGAGCTTGTCTTCTTGCTCTTGCAGCTGGCTCTGAAAATTTTCCAGTTCTTGCTTTTGCCGCTCTAGATCTGCTTTTTGAGTATCTAATGAGGATTTGAGGAATTTTAATCTATCAATAGTATTTTTTATATCAGCTTGTACACCTTCCAAATAGCTTATCTGGTTGAAAAATTCAGAGAACGAATTATTTAAAATCAATATTTCCAGATATGATTTTTGATCAGCTTTGTCAATCTGCTTGATATATTCCATTAAATTTTCTTTTTGCAGATCAATTTCAGTCTGTTCTTTTTCAGTCTGATAATTTAAGGCGTCAATTTCCAGCTTAGTTTTATCTATTTGCAATTGCGATGTTTTGATGTCTAATTGGATTTTAAGTATTTGATTGTCCAAAAGCCCCAGCTGGTTTTTTAAAGTAGCTGCCTTGCCTTTGTATTCTTCAATCTTTTGTGCATATTCAGCCGTGGCTTTTTTGAGATTATCAATTTTATCTTTATTTGCTTCAATTCGTTTATTAAGTTCAATAATGTCAGAATTACTGCCATAAATGCTATTGTAATCAGGCGAATCAAAATTTGCAGCCAAGACAAAAGCAAAGCCAGTGCTTAAAACCATTAAGCACGAAAAAATTAAGAAAATAATGATATTTCTCTTTTTCATCTTGGTTGTATTATAGCACATTTTGGGTAAGAATTGGATAAAGTAGGTTACACAAAACACCGAAGGAGCCCCGCGACGCGGGGCTCCTTCGGTTATCTTTTTTTGGAATAAAAAACCGCTAAGCTTTATGCTTAACGGTTTGGTGTTCGCAGGGAGTTGTGTTTTTCGCAAGGAGGGTTTTGTTGCATTAGCAAAATAGGAAGATAAATAGCCATTATTACCCAAATCATATGAGAGATGAGTCCGAATTTATCCAGGCAAATGAATCCTATTATGCAATGCAGAATGATTATTAGGTACACTATTATAAACAAAAATTTTCTCCTTTCCTTAATTTTTTGGGATGTGTTTTCTGACCAAATAGACTATGTAAACTGCAAAATTACCTGCAAAGTACAGCGAAGCGAACAGGGCGAAAAGATCTCTATTGTTTTGGGATGGGATGCCGTACACTAAAAAATTTAGAATCCCAAGTAAAATGATAGCAAGCCCAATTGCTTGAATTACATACAATCCGAAGTATAAAATAGCCGAAACTATTTCTCTTGTTTGTTTCGTCATTTTCTTCTCCTTTTTTTCAATGTACATTTTTATTCTCAATCAAAGATTGAGAATTCCCTAAAACCCACCATTGTCCGCCGTAGCTCCGCAGAGCGAAGGCAGACCATGTTTGATGAGCTTTAGAAATAAGGGGATGTGTCATCCCCTGGACTAGATTAAAGTTTTGTTTAGGATACTTATGCAATGTCAGGAACGCCAGCAAAAGTTTTTTATGTTTATTGCCGATGCTGCAGAAGTTTTTTTATTTCATTTCCCAATCCATTCTTCATCTCATCTAAGGCTTTTTGGCTAGGTTTTGTACCTTCAGCCTTTCTGATTTTTTCATCTATGACCCAAATGGGTTTTGACGGATTTGGATCATTTGCGTATCTTGGGAAAACATGCCAATGCAAATGATTAGCAGTATTTCCTAGCATTTCAATATTCAGTTTTTCTGGGTTAAAGGTTTTCCAGACAGCTTCTGCCACCAAGCTCATCTCCTGATTCGAATTTCAGTACGTTCATTGGTTTCAAGTTCGAGGTAACTTTTAATAATTAGAGAAATCCACTCACTATGTCCAACAGTAACATATAAATTTATATCTGTTTTTTTAGAAATAAATTCAATATCTGTTGGTTCCAACCATGGATGGGAATCAATAACCGATTCAGTAATTGATTTTACTGTTATAAATTCCCCAAAATCTGTTTTGACAATATCATCTTTATTCATGATTTCCCTTTCTTGTTTTGTTTTTCAAAGTTCGTTTTTATTCTCAATCAAAGATTGAGAATTCCCTAAAGCCCACTAACTCATAATGAGCTTTAGAAATAAGGGGATGAGAGACATCCCCTGAATTGAAAAATTATCCACCAAAGAAATTTATCCAAGTTATTCGCATTTTGGGTTAAGTTTTTTGTGAGCTTGGATCCAATGATAAGAAGCCAGAAATAGCGGGATAAGTATTCGCTAGATCATTTTTTGTAAAGCATCCCAGGTCTAAACGATCGTGTATACTGTTCCGGTAAAAGATGAGGTAGTCATCAAAATTAGCATTAGCAGAAGCTCCTTTGTACTCACAACCTAAGCAGCCAATTTGGATTTGAATGGACTTAATGATACGATTCGGATGTGTAAGAAGTAGAATTGCTATTTCGTAAGGTCCCAGTCCGAATTCATTGTTTTCAAAACATACCATATGGTAACTGTGTTTAGACCATCGTTTGCCGAACTGGAATGGGAATACCCATAAATCTCCTGGTTGCGCATTTAGTTTGGAATGGCATTGCTTAGTTTTATCGAACAGAGAAATATTTTGTTCTAACAGCTCATCCTCTAGCCAAATTTTGAAAACCCGATTTTCAGCAATCAGCTGGAGGGCTTTTGTAAATGCCTCGTAATAAGTTCCGATCCTGTCAGGTTTAGGTATTACTGCCCAGCCCTCTGCTCCTTTTGGTAAATTTCCTTTGGCCAGTTCGTTAACATGGCTGGCATTTAAATTTGGGAAATACTTAAGTAAACTATGTACCTGTTCATCAACTGGAAGGATTCGAAATCCTAAAGGGTAGCGATATAATTCATCCCTTAGTTCTTCCTCGTAGGACAGAAGCTCTGTTTGATCATCGGTTAATAGATTAATAATTCTCTTCATACTTTCCGTCGTCTCGATGGCAAATTGAAGCAATTCAGTATTGCCTTTTGCCTGAATAAAAGCACGCATGAAGTCATGGGCCTGGACGAGCGGAATATCATATAACTTCGATCCCCGATCTGACATCTTACACCTCCTCCTTCTCTTTTTTCAATGTACATTTTTTGCCTTGAAAAATATTTTCAAGACTCTCTAAAACCCACTAACATGTAATGAGTTTTAGAAATAAGGGGATATGCCCCTTAAACTGAATGCTTTAATTTCTTAGTTTCTATCTCCTTTTCCAAATATGCTGAGAGTGTAATAAGAAGTACAGCTAATGAAAAATGTAGAAAAAAACATTTATCAAGATGCTCACAGAATATTTGAAGTAAGAAAGCAGAGTGATCTATTCGTAGCTCCACTTGTGCTAGCCAGAGTAAAAAAAGAATTAGTGGCAAAGCCATAAGAGCAAAAAAATAAAAAATGCTGAATATTTTTAGCGCTCTTATTGATGTTGTAAGAATCTTTACACATTTTTTCGTCATTTTCTTCTCCTTTTTTTCAAAGTTCGTTTTTATCCTCAATCAAAGATTGAGGATTCCCTAAAACCCGCCAACCATTGATGGGCTTTAGAAATAAGGGGATGTGAATCCCCTTAAATGGCGTTATACGGCTTTGATTGCGGCCTTAACAAAAGGCATCCATGTTAAATCAACTTTTATCTCAGCAACTGGTTGGTATTCGGGTTCACCTTTTTTAAGAGTCAAGGGTAACCATATCTCTATGTTTTCCCCAGCCATAGTCCGAAATCTAGCAATGTCTATAATGGGATATTTTCCATTGCAGTATTTAAAATCAACGGGATCTATGCCGAGACATACAGCGCATAGAAGCTTGATGTTGTTTGGTAATTCAGAGTAATCTATTGATTGACTACTTTCATTCCTGTGGGTTAGGGGGCGGGTTGAAAATTTCACTCTCATCTCCTTCATTCTTTAGACGAACAGCTAAAAAGTAGTTATTACCTATGTACGTATTGGCATGTACTTCTGACCAGTGTAGGTCTTCATCTTTTACGGTATAGAGATAACTACCATCAATGCATGCTTTTTCAAAAGTACATACTGGGTAATGTATTCCTTTTGAGTTAACTACTTTTGAACCAAGGGCATAGATTGGTTCACATCCTATATCACATTTAAGTTGTCCATGGATGTGCCCCAAAAAAGTATGCTCTAAATGTTCAAAACATGCAGCATGAAGACCTTTGCTTTTTAGCAAATTTAATATATCTTCTATTGTTCTTTTGAATACTTCTATGTAGACCTTCACCAATTCAGCTTTGCAGGGAGTTTTTAAAATTGGGAACTGATTTTCCATAATAAACTTTTCACTAGAAGATTCTTGTTCATAATATTTTCTGATTCTAGTTTCTTCCTCCTTTGGCAAATTTTTATCAATTAGTATCTGGCACACAACTTCAATTCCTCCATGCAAATCAATTATATCTTTAGCTACCTTGCTAGTTAAATAAGGATCGTTTAATAGATGGTGAAGATCTCTTTCGTTCCCACCTTGTTCCTTTATTGATTTTAAGATTGCATCTATAATTTTTGGATCATTCATTTCTTTCTCCTCCTTGTTTTCTTTTCGTTTCAAAGTACGAGTTAATGACTAATCATAGTAAATACCAGGATATAGTCAAGATAAATGACTATAAAATGGTATTTATTTGACTAAAATTAGCCAAATATAAATAGTAAAATAGTATCTGTTGACTAAAATGTTGACTAAAATTTGAGTATATGTTATATTTGGATATAATATTTCATAATTTCCGCCAAAGGCGGATCAGCCTATGGCTGACGTAATTCAAAACATATGAACTTAGAACAAATTTTACATTCAGTTGGCTTAAATAAAAAACAGGCCAGTGTTTATTTGGCCAGTTTAAAATTGGGTTCAGATACTGCTTATAATATTGCCAAGCAAAGCGGGCTTAAACGCACTACTGTTTATTTTATTTTAGAACAGCTTAAAGAAATGGCTTTTGTCAGCATTCGCAAAACACAAAAGGCCACTTTTTACAAAGCCATTAGCCCAAAAGTATTATTAAAACGTCTGCAAAATCAAACAGTTAATTTGGCTGACGCATTGCCAGATTTAGAAAAATTATATCAAACCCAGCCACAAAAGCCGCAAATAGAAGTTTTTGAGGGCAAACAAGGCGTGAGGCAGGTTTATTTAGAATCTGAAAGATCTTTAGCCAAGGGAGAGGAAGTTTTATATTGGGGCTCATTAGCGCATTTTATGCAAGAAGAATATAAAGATACTTTGGTTTGGTGGATTAAGCTTATGAAAAATAAACGATTTAAAGCCAGGGAAATTTTGGTGGCTAAAGAAGCTGAATCTTCTGACTATTTAGATAAAATAAAAGCCAATCAAAATCCCAATCATCAAATTGCTTTAGCGCCACGAGGCGTTAAATTTGAACATAATGATAATATGATATTTGGCAACAAATTAGCCATTTTCTCTTTGCGCAAAGAAGTTTTCGTGGTTGTGATTGAAAGCGAGGATGTGGCCAATTCTTATCGTAATTTTTTTGAATTGGCTTGGAAGCAGACCATGAAAGTTAAGAAATAAAAAATTATTATACAAAACACCGAAGCAGCGATTTGCAAATCGCTGCTTCGGTTGAGTATGAGAAAATAATTTTTATCTGAGTATATTTTGCGCTGAATTTATTCTTTTTAATGTTTCCTTTTTCCCCAAAACCCAGGCAATTTCAAAGGGACTGGGAGAATTTTGCAGGCCTGATAGAGCCACTCTCATTGGCCAAAGCATATCCCCTACCCCGTAATTTTCTTTTTTAATCCAGGTTATAACTTTATCTTCCAGATTTTTAATTGTTTTAAAGTCAGGGTCATTTAAAGTTAAAATAAAATCCTCAAGTTTAACCAAATTTTCCAAAGTTGCATCTTTATTTGATTTTTTCCAGATTAAAAGTTCGGCCTTGTATTCAGGTTCTTTTTGGAAGAATTCAATGTTTTGATTGATATCAGAAAGTTTTTTTAGCCGTTCCTGTTCAACTGCCACTATTTTTTCAGCTAATTTAGGATTAATGCCTTTAAGATATGGTAGGCATAATTTAGTTAATTCTTTGACTTTCATTTTGCGAATATATAAACCATTTATCCAATCAAGTTTTTCTGTGTCAAAAACTGCGCCTGATTTATTCACGTTTTTAAAGTCAAAAATTTTAATCAATTCTTGTAAATTGAATATTTCTTTGGTATTGCCTTCGCCAGGATTCCAGCCAAGCATTGCCACAAAGTTTATAAGCGCCTCAGGCAAATAACCTTTTTGCAAATAATCTTCAGCAGCAACGTCGCCTTGCCTTTTACTAAGTTTTGATTTGTCAGAGTTTAAAAGCAAAGGTAAATGTGCAAAATAAGGAGGAATCCAGCCAAATGCTTCATAAAGCAGCAAATGTTTAGGTGTTGAAGAAAGCCACTCTTCACCGCGAATAACATGGGTAATTTCCATTTCGTGATCGTCAATCACACTAGCTAAATGATAAGTTGGAAAGCCATCTGATTTGATTAAGACTTGATCATCAATTGTAGTTGTCATAAATCCAACATGTCCTCTTATTAAATCATTAAAAGTAATAGCTGGTTTTTCTGTAAGTCTTGGGACTTTAAGTCTCACAACATGGGGTATTTTGGCTAATATTTTTTGTTCTATATCTTTTTCCGTTAATTGCCTACAAAGACCATCATACATTGGCGGTTTACCATTTTTAAGTTGCTCCTGCCTCATTTTCTCCAAACGTTCCGGCGTGCAGAAACAATAATAGGCCTTCCCTTCCTTAACCAGTTGAGCGGCAAATTTTTGATAAATTTCTAGTCGTTGGGACTGATAAACTGGTTTATTGTCATATTTTAAACCAAATTCATCTAAGATTTTAAAGATTTCCTTATCTGCACCTTTAACTAATCTGGCCTGGTCAGTGTCTTCAATTCTTAACAAAAATTTACCATGATTATGTTTGGCAAATAAAAAATTATATAAAGCAGTCCTTAAACCGCCTACATGCAAATAGCCCGTGGGACTCGGAGCAAATCGTGTAATAACCTTTTGCATATTATTAATATTAGTAGATTCGTAGCTGATTCGTAAATTAGTATCGTTATAAATATTCTTTAAATTTATCAAGGCCGATTTGAACTAATTTTTTTCTTCTGGGCGAGACTTTTTCCAGAATTTTATTTTTATCAATCCATTGCCATTCTGTGTGTTCATGTAAATCCAATTTTATATCTGTGTCTTGGCCAGTGAATTTAAGTAAGAATAAAGTTTGCTTTTGTCCTTTAAACTTATCAATATCAATATAATTTTTATCTTTTTGCCATTTGTACTTATAGCAGTTTTTAAGCATTTTTACAATCTGGAATTTATCCGTGCCAAGTTCTTCTTTCATTTCGCGTCTTACTGCTTCCTCTAGTTTGTCTTTTGTCTTAGCATTTTTTGCGCCCCCTTGAGGCAGTACCCACCCGCCATATTTAGAATGCTGGGTGATCAGTATTTGTTTGTTGTTATTTATAATGAAAGCAGCAACATTTTTACGGTAAATAAAAGTACTGCCGAATCTCCACCCCAAGCAAGCTAATGGAAATATTATAACAGCCTTGATGATTCTTTTCCAGCGCCAGGGTTCCTGGATTAAGCGCCAGAGCCATTCAATGCCCAGTTTGCGCCAAGATTCTGGCGCTCTATTGAGTCTGCCAGAAATAAAATCCAGACTGCCGCCTATACCAAGCATTAATTTTGTGTCTATTTTTTCAATATTTTTACTGATAAAATATTCCTGTTTGGGCGGTCCAAAATTAACAAGAATAATATCTGGGTGGAATTCATTAATTTGCTTGATTAAATTTGGATTTTCAAAATTACCTTGTTTATCAACCTTGCCCGGATCAAGGAATTTAATTTTTAAATTCGGATATTTTTGGCTGATCACATTTAGTGCTCTATCTCCAATTTGGGGCCTGCCTTCAAAAAATAGGATTGAATAATTTTTGTGTTCAGCCAGTTTTAATACTTCCCAGCATAGATCTGCTCCCGTTGTAATATTGAATAATTTTTGTCCAAAAATTCTGGCGCCAAGCTTTAAGCCAAAGCCGTCGGGAATGGAAATAAAAGAGTTTTGGATTATCCTTCGAAATTGTTTATCTTTATAACCGACCAGACAAATTTCAGGATTAGGTGTGACAAGATAACTTTTTTTTCCAGTTAATAAAAAATTAGCAATCTCCCCGATTGCTTCATTTAAAGAAATATCATTAATTTTTGAACCTAGGATGTAAACCTCTTCCATTATTTTGAAGCATAAATATTAACAGGCGTACCTATTGGAGTCCAGTCATAAAGCCATTTGGCGTCAGGTAATTTTAAATTTACGCAGCCATGACTTACTCTGGTGCCAAAATTCCAGTGCCAATAAGCTCCATGTATGGCATAATCACGGTAAAAATACATAACATTCGGCACATTTGGCAGGTTATAATTATCAGGGTTATTTGGTCCGTAATTCCGAGCCATGGTAGTTTTTGGAACTTTGGTGTTAATTTTAAAATCTCCCAGCGGAGTTGGATATTTCCATTTACCGCTGGAAATTATAAATTCTTTTAGTAAAACCCCATTGCTATAGGCATAAAGTTTTTGTTTGCTTAAATCAATTTCAATAATTTTTTGTGAGGGAACGGTTTGAGTGGCGGCTAATATTTCTTTTTGTCCAATACTATTAAAATTGCTATCCGCAATCAAGATGCCTCCGCGAAAATTTTCATAAACAAAAACCCTGGGGCCAATTTTTAGTTTTCCCTCAGCTGAAAATGCCCTTAAATGCGCGCCGCCGCCATAGCCAGGACCTGTTAGAATTTCATTTTTACCATCACTATCAATGTCGCTGGAAGCCAAATTTACGCCACCCAAAAAATTTTTATCATAAGCCAGAAATTCATTAAGCAATTTTGCCTGATCAGTAAAAATTTTTACCCTTGGTTCTTTATTTACTGCTGGCGCTGTTATGATTTCAGCTTTTTTATCATTATTTATATCAACAGCTAAAACATTTACTCCGCCTTTAAAACTTTTTTCATAGGCAGAAAAATAACTCAAATAATTGCTGTAATTGCTAAAAATTTTAACAACCGGTTCTTGCCCATAGCCGGCGCCGACAATTATTTCCTTTTGGCCATCTAGGTTTACATCACCGGCTGAAATGCTGACACCACCTGTTAATTTTTTGTCAAAAGCAAAGAATCCGAAAAGTCGGTTGCCAAAGCGGTCAAAGACTCTGATTTCAGAATTGCCTCCTTCATTTTGAGCCGTGATTATTTCTGAGGTGCTATCATTGAATAAATCAGTGGCAATAGCCTTAATCCCGCCAGTATAATTTTCTTCATATGCTAAAAATTCAAATTTAAAGCTGCCTTGGCTGTCAAAAATTTTAATCAAAGGTTTTTCATTCCTGCCAGCTGCCACAATGATTTCAGGCTTTTTATCATTTTCCAAATCAGCCACTGCGATATTTAAGCCTTCAACCGTGGAATTTTCAGGAAATGGGAAAATATCCTTTTCAGCTTGTAATGTTTCTACATTAAAAATTCTGATTGTCGGCCTAATCTTAACAATCTGATCTGCAGGTAAGGTTTCTGCCTTGATGTTTGTGGCAAATAATAAGCCTAATAAGGTGATAATAATGATTTTTTTCATAATTTAATTATATCTATTTATAATCATCTTGACAATGAATCTGGCAGATTTATAATTAAGACATAAGTGTCTTGTGGAAATTTTAGGGCCAAGCCACAAACACTCTTTTTCTCTATTAAAGAGATTCTGGAACCCATTTGGGGACATGCGCTGTCCCCTTTTTTTTGTTATAATTAGGTTACTAATGTACTAATAATCTACTAATCTACAAATTTGTCCAGTAGGATTCCTTGAAATATTAGTAGTATTAGCCTGCCTGCCCTGCCTACCGGCAGGCAGGCGGCAGGCAGGTAAAAATTAGTAAATTAGTATCCTTATGAAATTAGCGCAATTCTGGGTAAAAAAAGACAATAAAATTCAGTGCCAGCTTTGCAACCATTATTGCTTAATAGCTGATGGCAATCGTGGTATTTGCGCTGTGAGGAAAAATATTGAAAATAAGCTTTATGCCCTGGATTATGGCAAAGTGATTACGGCTAATATTGATCCAATTGAGAAAAAGCCGCTATTCCATTTTTTGCCAGGCAGTTTAAGTTATTCAATAGCCACTGTTGGCTGTAATTTCCACTGCCTTCACTGCCAAAATGCTGATATTTCCCAATATGCTGAGAAAGGCCTGGAGGCTGATTTTGTGCCAGGGCAAGACACTAAACCAGAGGAAATTATCCAAAAGGCTAAAGAAAGCGGCTGTCTTTCAATATCTTACACTTATACTGAACCTACGATCTATGCTGAATTTGCCTTGGATTGCATGAAGCTGGCCAAAGAAGCCGGGCTTAAAAATGTCTGGGTGTCTAATGGTTATACTGCGCCCGAGGCTTGGCCGGAGATACTTCCCTATTTGGATGCGATAAATGTTGATTTGAAATTTTTTACTAATGAAACATATTTAAAAATCTGTGGGGCAAAATTACAGCCGGTTTTGGAAAATTTAAAATTATTAAATCATCATAAAATCTGGCTGGAAATAACTACTTTGATTATTCCGGGCCTAAATGATTCTGATAAAGAGCTGGAAGAAATTGCTAAATTTATAAAAAATTATTTAGGCTCGGAAACTCCCTGGCATATTTCTCGATTTTTCCCTCAATATAAACTGCAAGATCAAGATCCCACAGAAGAAGATTTAATTTATAAGGCCTATAAAATTGGCAAAGAGATTGGTTTAAAATATGTTTATGGGGGCAATGTCACTTCTGATACAATGGAAAATACCTATTGTCCAAAATGCGGAGAACTGGTGATTAAGCGGTTTGGCTATGAAATAAAGCGCTTTGATCAAAATGGCTATTGCCCTAAATGTAATGAAAAAATTGAGTTGGTTTTAAAGTAAAAACGGACAAATTTATATCATAGGCCACTTTAGTGGCCGTGCGTGAATTCTATAATATTTCTAGGCCGTTTTTTTGCTCAGCTATTGACAATATTTTAATTATATGCTATCATGTCCTTGAGATGCCTAGATGGATTTAATAGGCTTACCCTAGATAAAACTTACTATCCTAAGAAAATTTAGGGGAAAAATCTCTCTATTTAAAAGTAGCAAATTGGATAGAATTTGCGAAATATGACCGGGTTGGACTCAAGAGTGGAGATTGAGTCTATTAAAAAAACCCAATAAACCATGCCTTGCATAGCGAGGCGTCCGGACGTAGGAATAATCCGCCTATAAAGGACAGAATATACCACTCATATTCTGTGGTTTTTATAAAAATTACGGCCTGCAATCAAGCGGGCCTTTTTTAATTGAAATAGAAAAAGACGGCTTTTTAGGGCCGTCTTATTGTTTTAGTATTGTGGCCGATAAAGGCCAACATTTCCAGGTTCATGAAGTTGGGTGACTGAATCATCTTCAATTGTTTGTCTGATGGCTTCGGCTAATAGTCCGGCTATAGAAAGGATTTTGAACTTTGGTTCACCGCTGACTTTGTCTTCAACCGGTATAGTATCGGTTATGACAAATTCATCTATCGGTGAATTTTTTAAAGCCGCGATAACCTCGGCTGTTGATTTTCCTTCCTTGGCTAGGGGCGCATGCGGCGCATACATAATGATTTTTTTAGCGCCATTGTCTTTCAGGGCTTGAGCATCTTTGATCGCTGTTCCCCCAGAGCAGATTTCGTCGTCAATCATGATGCAGATTTTGCCTTTAGTGGCAATTTCGCGTTTTATTTCCACGACTTTGCCATCACGAACCTTGTCAATATAATCGTGAGGCAGCTTAGTAATTTCGGTAAGCTTGGCCGAGCGTTTAGCGGCACTGCTGTCAGAAAAGCAGATTAGCACGTCATCTTTTTTTCCACCTAAAACCGTTTGAATGTAGTTGTTGAGATAATCCGCAAACATGTAAATAGTGGAAATTTCATCAGCTGAGGGCCTGAAATAATGCTTGACGTGAGTGTCATGTGGGTCTAGTAAAAGCACTCTTTCAACGCCCAGAGTTTTATTGATAATTTGGGCTAAAACGCTGCTCATTACAGAAATTCTGGGCTTGTCCTTACGGTCACTGCGAGCGTAAGGCATGTATGGAAAAGTTAGCAGCAAGTCAGCAGCATTAGAATTGTAAATAGCGTCAAGTAAACACATCAGTTCAACCAAGCGTTGATTTACAGGCGGAGTTTGAGTGTGTATTACTACGACAAAATAACCGCGAACATTATCTATTTGCAATTCCACGTTTTCATTGTCAAAATATGACACTTTTGGCCGAGATAAGATTAAGCCCTCCTCAGGTTTAAATATCTTTGGCAGGCGTTTGTATAGTTCTTTACAGACCTTCTCTGCCAGAATATCCGAACCAGGCAAAGCCATTACTTTTACTCCGCGAAACTTCATTTTTCCTCCTCTGTAAAAAGTTTTTGTTTACCAATTTAAGGCACATTAACCTTAACATTTTTTACTAAAAAGTCAAGCTTGACATTCACTTTTTTATTTATTATACTAAACTTAGCACTCTTGAAGCTGGAGTGCTAAATTTCATAATTCAGCATTCATAATTCATAATTATTCAAAATATGTTTAACCCCAATAAATTAACCACTAAATCCCAGGAAGCTTTGAGAAATGCCCAGGAAATTGCCATTGACCATCAAAACCAGCAGGTTGATGCTTTGCATTTGCTCGCTTCCCTGCTTACTCAAGACGAAAGTTTAGTTAATACAATTTTAAAAAAATTGGAAGTTGACCCTGCTCAATTAAAAAATCAGATTTTTCAGGCTATTGAAGCATTCCCAAAAACCAAAGGCGATATAAGCCTGACTCAGATGTTTTTAACCGAAGATTTAGCCCGAGTTTTAGCTGGCTCAGAAAAAGAAGCTAAAGAATTCAAGGATGAGTATATCTCAACTGAACACATTTTTTTATCAATGTTAAATACCAAAAGCAAGGTCAAAATTCTTTTGGATTCTTTTGGTATTCAATATGATGCTGTTTTAAAATTATTGGCGCAGCTGCGTGGCTCTACCAGAATTACAGATCCGGAACCAGAATCAAAATTCCAGGTTTTGGAAAAGTACGCCCAGAATTTAACAGAAATGGCCAGGCAAGAGAAATTAGATCCGGTCATTGGGCGTGATTCTGAAATTCGCCGCGTGATGCAGGTTTTATCCCGCAGAACAAAAAATAATCCGGTTTTGATCGGTGAAGCCGGAGTTGGCAAAACAGCCATTGCCGAAGGTTTAGCGCAAAGAATTGTGGCTGGTGATGTGCCGGAAACTTTAAAAAATAAAGAAGTAATTGCTTTGGATTTGGGTTCTTTAATTGCCGGGACCAAATTCCGCGGTGAATTTGAGGATCGCTTAAAAGCAGTTTTAAAGGAAGTTGAAAATTCCAATGGCCAGATAATTTTATTTATTGATGAACTGCATACTGTTGTCGGCGCTGGCGCGATTGAAGGTTCAATGGATGCATCCAATATGTTAAAGCCAGCTTTAGCTCGCGGTAAATTGCATGCCATTGGCGCTACAACTTTGAAAGAATATCACAAATATATTGAAAAAGATCCTGCTTTAGAAAGACGCTTTCAGCCAGTCATGGTCTTGGAACCTTCTATTGAAGATACGATCGCAATTTTGCGCGGTATTAAAGATAAATATGAAGTCCATCATGGCGTAAGAATTACTGACTCAGCGATTTTAGCTGCGGCTGAATTTTCTCAAAGATATATTACTGACCGTTTTTTGCCTGATAAAGCAGTTGATTTAATAGATGAAGCAACTTCTGCTCTGCGTATGGAAATTGATTCAATGCCTGAGGAGCTTGATAAAATGAAGCGCAAAACGAAACAGCTGGAAATTGAAAAAGCAGCGCTAAAAAAAGAATCTGATAAAGGCTCAAAGGACAATTTGAAAATTTTAGATAAAGAATTGCATGATTTAAAAGAAAAATCCAACCAATTGGAATTGCACTGGAAAAGCGAGAAAGATATTATTACCCAGATTCGCGAAGCCAAAAAGAAAATTGATTCTTTGAAACAAGAGGCTGATATCTTGGAAAGAAAGGCTGAACTGCAAAAAGTGGCGGAAATTCGTTATGGCCAGATCCCAGCGATTGAAAAGAAAATCAAAGAATTTGAAAAAAAATTAGCTAATGTGCAAAAAGACCATAAAATTCTGAAAGAAGAAGTAACTGAAGAAGATATTGCCCATGTTGTTTCACGCTGGACAGGCATCCCGGTTTCCAAAATGCTTGAGTCAGAAATGGCCAAATTAGCCCATGCTGAGGATGAACTGAGAAAACGCGTGGTTGGCCAGCAAGAAGCGATTTCTGCAGTGGCTAATGCCATCAGGCGCTCACGAGCTGGCGTGTCAGAAGAAAACAGGCCAATTGGCTCATTTATCTTTTTAGGCCCAACTGGCGTGGGTAAAACAGAATTAGCCAAAGCTCTGGCTGAATTTATGTTCAATGATGAAAATGCCATGATTCGCGTGGACATGTCTGAATATATGGAAAAGCATTCTGTTTCCAAATTCATTGGTTCTCCCCCAGGCTATATCGGCTATGAAGAAGGCGGACAATTAACTGAACAAGTGCGTAGACGCCCCTACTCTGTAGTTTTATTTGATGAAATTGAAAAAGCCCACCCGGAAGTATTTAATGTTTTATTACAGCTTTTAGATGATGGCCGTTTGACTGATGCCAAAGGACGAGTTGTTAATTTCAAAAATACAATTATTATCATGACTTCAAATTTGGGCAATCAGCTTTTGAAAGATGTTTCGCTTGGCTTTGAAGATAAGACACTTAAAAAAGAGAATACAATGGATGAGGAAAAAATGAAAGAAAAAGTTTATGAAGCCTTAAAAGCCCAGTTTAAACCAGAATTTATTAATCGTCTTGATGAAATAATTATTTTCCATCCTTTAGGTAAAAAAGAAATTGAAAAAATTATTGAATTACAGCTGGAAATAGTCACCAAGCGTTTGGCTGATAAGAAAATCAAATTAGAGTTTACCAAAGCTTTGGAAGAATATCTGGCCAACAAAGGCTTTGATCCCCAATTTGGCGCGCGTCCGCTTAAACGCGTGATTCAAAGTCAAATCCTTGATGATCTGGCTTTGCAGATAATTGAAGGCAAAATTAAAGAAGGACAGAAAGTTAAGGTTGATGTGGAGAAGGATAAAGTAGTGTTTAAATAAACTGAAATAAAAAAAGAGGCGGTTTATATCTCCTCTTTTTTAATATAAAATTATTTAACTACTTCGATCTTAAATATAAAATTTTGATGTTTAACGTTTTCACCTTTTATGAAAGCAGTAATTTGGTGAATTCCATCTTTTAAGAATGTTATATTAATATTCCCCTGATGATTATCTTCGCTACATTGTATCATCTCTTGTTTAAAACGCACTATTTGTTTTTCTTCTCCTTTATATATAGAAGAGATGTTGGGGGTATCTTCTACTAGAAAATCTAGAGGGAAAACAAGTCCGATTTGTATATTTTTAGCCATTTCTGATGATGAATTTAAAATTGATATGGGTATCTCCTGCTTTTTATTAGATGCAAATCTTAATTCCTTGTTAGGCTCAAGTTTTTGATCACCAAATTTTATAAATATTTGTTCAAGTAAGATTTTTTGGCCTGACCCAGTTTTATCAATTAAAGTCGACAATAATTCTATTATTTTGTTATCAGAAGTATTTTTTTCATCGTTTAGTATTTTCGAAATTTCCATCACGATTTCTAATAATTTTATGATTACATATACGAAATATCCCAATAAAAGTATACTAATCGGAATTATTATAAAATATTTATAAATAATTTCCAGATAAAAAGATAATAATGTAATTACAAATAGTAATAAGAGGGGGATGGAAAGTCTAAGTATTTGGTATTTAGGGTTCAAATATGAAAGTTTATTCTCTGCGTTTTTTTTATTTTTCTTTAAACTCTTTATGGTTTTTTCAATCAATGCTAAATCTATACCACCCTCCCTTTTTTTAATTTCAGCATCTAGATTTTTTTCATTTGATGATTTTTCGTTCTCATAATTTTGTTCAAGTTTTTTTATCCCTTCTGGAAAGAGTGAAATTAAGATGCCAACAAGTGGCAATATGAAGGCCAGCGCTGCTAAAACTAAATTAGTAAGGGCATTCATTATTATATTGATCGGATTATTGTATGTGACAACCAGATTAGCTTTAATATTTGGAAGGGCTAATAAAAGTGTAGATACAAAAATTGTTAGAACTATTAAAATTAATAGAATTAGTTCAATTCTTTTCTTGAATCTATTTATAAAATCAGCAATTATTTTTTTCATAATATTGAGGTTATTTTTTATACTTTAAGTATAAACATATGTGTGTTAAAGTCAAATGTTTTTGGTGAATTTTTTGACAATAAAAAAAGCCGCCCTGAACTCAAAGTTCTAGGGCGGTTTTGTTTTTGCAAGTATTTATTATCCCCTTTTGACAAAAATTGTCACTATTTTGTGGAAATTTGTCTGGCGGAATTTGGTGCTCATGCCGAGCAAAACAAGGGTTTTTTCTGGACGATAATCTTCTTTGATTAATTCCTTTGTCTTGTCAGCAGCTTTCTTGTTTTCCATGCGAACGGCCTGGATACCGACAATATTTTTCGGGTTTTCCAATTCAATTAGGAGCGGCACGCCTTCAATCCCAGCTTTCTTTTTTTTGCCTTCCATTTTTTACCTCCTTAATGGATTTTAGTTAAAGTTATCAGAAATGATAGTTTTTGTCCACGCAGCTCTTCACAATAGCTATATAAAATTCAAAGGCCCCGTTAAAAATGCATTCAAGCATTTTGTAACGGGGCCGAGTGTGGAGAGAAAACCTTCTTTGTCGTAGCCGCCAGCGTATAAAAAGGCGTCCTCATCTACATGCAATAGCATGTTCGCCTAAGATTCTCTGGTAGCTTTTTTGCGGGCATGCAGATTATGACGTTCCGGTACCGTATGAACATCTCGTTTCGGCGCTCCTAGGTTGCGCCATAGTCACGGGCCGGATTGAAGCGTGATTGTGCTTGAACGCCCATTAGAACATCGGAT
This sequence comes from Patescibacteria group bacterium, assembly GCA_041651155.1. Lineage (NCBI taxonomy): Bacteria > Patescibacteria group bacterium. The sequence goes on from JBAZJU010000003.1 coordinate 29,032, forward strand.
TTTTTAGACGTTCGGCACATTTTCGACGGTCGCCCATGGTGCGTCCGTTTGAATCTCAAACTTTCGATCATCAGGATTCGGCCTTCCATGATAGGCCTTTCAATCGTATTTTTCGAGAATTTCGAAGTCAATTGGCCGGATCGCGGCAGTTTTTACAAATCCCGCGTTCCGGAAGTTTTTTCCCGCATAAAATCGGAAGGTTTTAAGAACTCGATTCTCCACACTTTATGATTAACATCATAGCATATCTATAAGATTTTGTCAAGACTATGGCGGTTTTTGATTTGAAATAAATGATTTTATATGCTATTATTAGAATATGACAAAATCTAAAATTTGCACAATTTTATTATTTTTAAGTTTACTTTTATCCCCTATTTTAGCCGTAAACCCAGCTTTAGCTTTTGATTTTGATCCTAATGATATTATTTCTGATGGGGATTTACAGGATTATAGCACCATGGATATGAATGCGATCCAGGATTTTTTAAATAATCAAAAAGGTATTTTAAAAACATACAACACAAATGATAATTTTGGCATTACCAGATCAGCAGCTGAAATTATTTATAATGCAGCCCAGACATATAAAATTAATCCTAAATGGATTTTAGCTACCTTGCAAAAAGAACAAAGCTTAGTAACTAACCCAACGCCTAAGCAGCGCGATTTAGATTGGGCCATGGGCTATGCGGTTTGTGATTCCTGCTCAACCGATGATCCCCAGATTGCTATGTTTAAAGGCTTTGGCACGCAGGTTGATCGCGCTACCTATCGCATCAGATATTATTATGATCATCCCAATGAATTTAATTATAAGATTGGGCAGCAATGCACAATAGATGGCCAAAATGTTTCTCCTTATAGCCAGGCCACTGCCAATTTGTATATTTACACTCCTCATTTGAAAGGCAATTATAATTTTTGGAATATCTGGAATCGCTGGTTTTCTAAAATTTATCCGGATGGCACATTAATTCAGCAAACAGGCAGTGATAAAGTTTGGTTAATTGCCGGTGGCAAGCGCCGTGAATTTTGGTCAAAATCTGCGTTAGCAAGCCGTTTCGGCACTAATAGAATTACTGAGGTTTCTAAAAATGATTTGCAAAGATATGAAATCGGCTATCCGATTAAATATGCCAATTATTCGCTGTTGAAATCACCGGCTGGCAAAATCTACCTGATTGTTAATAATGAAAAAAAGGAAATTGAATCAGCTGAAGTTTTTCGCGAAATTGGTTATAATGAAGATGAGGTGATTGAGGTGACAGATGAAGAATTGTCATATTATGCTGATGGCCGCCAAATTACTTTAAATAGCCTTTATCCGCAAGGCGCATTGCTTCAAGATAAAAATACAGGCGGAGTTTATTATGTTGAAGACGGCATTAAATATCCGATCTGGTCAAAAGAAATTTTAGCTATAAATTATAATAAGAGTTATAAGGTCACTAAAGTCAGTCCTGAAGAACTGGATAAATATGTGACAGCAGCAAATGGCGTTAAATTGAGAGACGGCACGCTTGTAAAATTACCCGCAGAAAATAAAGTTTATGTGATTTCCAATGGCCAGCGACGCTGGATTAGCAATGAAAATACTTTTAATCAATTGGGTTATACCTGGTCAGAAGTTATAACAGTCAATGACAAAGTCTTTAGCTTGCATCCACAGGGAGAAGATCTTGATCTCTTGGTAGGCAATACCAAAATAGCAACTAATTAATAACCAACCTTTGTTGGCCATAGCCAACTACGGTTGGCGAAGGCCAATAATCAAATCCCAAATACCAAATAAATTGCAAAATTACAAATCGCAAATTGTTAAGATTTTGGTATTTAGCGCTTGAGATTTATTTGTAATTTGATATTTGGCATTTGTAATTTTAAAAGTATGATTGTTTTTAGCGCGATTTGTCCCCATCCGCCAATTCTCATTCCTAATATCGGCAAGGACAATTTGGATAAAATTAAAGATACGGCCAAGGCCTTAAAAGATTTGGAAAAAGATTTATATGCTGCCAAGCCTGATGTTATTTTGATTATCTCGCCTCATGGAGAAATAATTCCTGATGCCTTTTCCATAAATTTAAATTCAAGTTATTACCTTGATTTTGAGGAGTTCGGTGATTTTACCACTAAGGCAGAATTTAAAAGCAGCCCGAGGCTAGTTTTACAATTAAAAGAAAGGGTTGAAAATCAATTTCCTCTGATATTATCAAGTATGAATAAATTAGATCATGGCGCAGGCGTGCCGCTTTTTTATCTGACTAAGCATCTTAAAAATATTGAAATTATCCCCTTATCTTATAGCCTGCTTGATTATGACAAGCATTTCCAATTTGGCCAGCTTTTGAAAAAAGAGCTTGTCAAAAGCGACAAACGCGTGGCAATTATTGCTTCCGGTGATATGTCCCATGTTTTAACCAAAGACGCTCCTGCCGGCTATTCACCCAAAGGAGCTGAATTTGATGCCAAGCTTGTTAACCTGTTGAAACGCAAGGATATGCGCGGTATTTTAAATCTTGACCATAAATTGATTGAGGAGGCGGCAGAATGCGGTCTGCGTTCATTTTTAATCTTATTGGGAATTATTGAAGAATATAAATATGATGTTGAAGTCTTGTCTTATGAAGGGCCTTTTGGCGTGGGTTATCTAGTGGCAAATTTTAAGTTGGTGTAATTTATAAAAAATAATTTTGTCTTCACGACCGAAGGAGCGATTGGCCAATCGCTCCTTCGTTTATTTGGGAGTAAAAAAAGAACTCTCTGCGGAGAGTTCTGTAAGTTTTAAGATGACGAATAAATCGCTTTGCACTTGGGTTTGAGTTTATCGGCTATGACCGAAAGCTCAAGCATTTCTTCAAGCGAAAATTTTTTAGGATTCAGATCAGAAAGCATGTATTCGATGGACTTGGCAAATTGCTCTCGAAAAAATGTTTTCAGGTTTTCAATCGCGTCTGGTGGTTTGGAGGCAAACTTTGTTTCTGCTAGGACCACATAAACACTCGCCGTGATTTGATATCCAAGTTTATTAATTATTAATTCTATCGCTTGTTTGCAATAGAAATAATAAGCATTTCTTTGATTGCCGATATCCCGGTCTATCTTATTAAAAATTTCCAGGATACCCCGCATTAGCGCTAGCGGATCTTTGCTGGCAATCAAAGGCCTCATTATCTGTCTGACTTTTGCTTGCTTTTCTTGCTGGTTTTTCTCCCTGGTTGCTAATTCCTCTAAATGTTCCTTGGTGTAGGTGGTGGTGCCCTCTCTTCCATCTGGGCTTATTAATTTTACTTTACCTATTACTTTTTGATCAGATCCAGCCATTTTTTCCTCCTTTGGCTATTTATTTTTTTTAACTTTATCTTAGCTTAACACGGTAATTTTGTCTCGTCAATTTCAATTGAATTTTAAAGATTTTAATGATAAAATTTGATTATGGATCCCTATATTCAATTAGCGCAACAAACTATTTTTAATCATTTTGGCGTAAAGCAAGCCGATTTAGAATCTTTGAATTTGCCTAAAGAAATGTTAACCAAAAAAGCAGGAGTTTTTGTGACTTTATACCGCCATGGCAAATTGCGCGGTTGTATTGGCACATTAGAGCCAACTAAAAAAAATATTGCAGAGGAAATTAAACAAAACGCAATTTGGTCAGCTACAGAAGATCCCCGCTTTGAACCTGTAATAGCCAAAGAATTAGAGGATTTAAATATTTCTGTTGATGTTTTAAATCCCTCGGTTGCAATTAAGGATATAAAAGAATTAAACCCTAAAAAATATGGCGTTATTGTGGAAGCAGGCAGAAAAAAAGGGTTGCTTTTGCCTGATTTGGAAGGAGTTGAAACAGTTGACGAGCAAATAAGTATTGCTTGCGAAAAAGCCGGCATTGATCCTGCAAAAGAAAATTTTTTAGTATATAAATTTACAGTTACCAGACATGAAGCCTAAAATAGCTCAAATAATACCATTTGTCCGCTTAACAAGAAGCTTGAATTTTTTTGACTATATTATCCCGGAGGAGCTACGGTCAGAAATAAAAGTCGGACAATTAGTAGAAATCCCCTTTAGAAACAAGATGGTTAAAGGGGTTATTTTAGGTTTAGCAGAAAGTTCAAAGTATGAAAGTATAAAGTTAAAACAGATTTCTAAAATAGTTGAACCTATTCCCCTTTTGGCCACTTGGCAAATTACTTTAATTAAAGATTTATCGCAATATTATTTTGTTTCCATGGCTACTATTTTGAAAATGCTGATTCCTGAAATTCCTAAAAAAGTAAGATTAAGTCGTAAGAAAATTTTACAAGAATTAAATTTTTTATCTGCGCCAAAATCAGAAATTGCGCTTGAACAATTTTATAATTCTGCCAAACCAATTTTGTTACGCTGTTATAAATTTGAGGATAAAATTGGAGCTTATCTTGCTTTGATTAAAAAGGTTTTAAAACAAGATAAGCAGATTGTAATTATTGCGCCGACCCTAAACGAACTAAATAAAATTTATCAATATTTGGGTGATTTTAAAGAAGAAGTTTCCGTGTTTTTAAATGATTTGCCAAAAAACAAATATTATTATGAATGGCTGAGGATTAAAAATAGCCAGGCAAAAATTATTTTAGGCACGCGCAGCGCAATTTTTGCGCCATTTAAAAATTTAGACTTAATTATTATTGACGAAGAAGATAATGAAAATCACAAGCAGGAAGAGCCTAATCCGCGTTATAATGTAAAAACAATTGCCTTAAAATTACAGAAACTAATTATAGCAAAAGTCATTTTTACTGCCAGAACCCCATCAATGGCTAGTTTGCATAACGTCGCTCTTAAAGAATGGCAATTTTATGAAATCAATAAGCCAAAAGACTGGCCAAAAATAAAAATAATAGACCGACAGATTGAATTTAAAAAAGGTAATTATTCTATATTTAGCGAGGAACTTTTAAAATGCATTGAGTATAATCTAAAGCGCGCTCAAAGAATATTTTTATTTTTAAATCGTAAAGGTTTAGCCACGGTTTTGTCCTGCAAAGATTGCGGATATTTGGCAAACTGCCCCACATGCAAACTGCCTTTGACTTGCCAGGTTAGCAAAGAATTAGTCTGCCATCACTGCAATTATAAACAAGATATTTTTCTATTTTGTCCGCAGTGCAAAAGCCCAAATATAAAAATTACTGGGACTGGCACAGCCAAGGTGGAATTAGAGATAAGTAAATTGTTTCCCCAAGCCAGAGTTTTAAAACTAGACATTGACAGCCCTTTGAATAATAAAAAGATTGCTGATTATGATATTATTATTGGCACCCAATATGCCTTTGATTATTTAAATTGGAAGGAAATAAATTTAGCCTGCGCTTTAAATGCAGATACGTTGCTTTATTTGCCAGATTATCGCAGTGCTGAAAAAACATTTAATCTTTTAGCTGGACTGGCAATATCTATGGCAGATCCCAAAAAAGAATTTTTGGTTCAGACTTTCTCAGCAGATAATTATATTTTTTATGACTTGCCTGCGCTTGATTATAAAACATTTTATAAAAAAGAAATTACTGAACGCCAAGATTTACATTATCCGCCTGTGGCAAAGCTAGTAAAATTAATTTACCAAAGCATTGAATTTAACGGCGGCCAAGCAGAAATAAATAAAGTCTATAGAGAATTAGTTTCAAAAGTTGATATAAATAAAGTTATTATTAATCCCCCGCTTTTAGCTTATACTCAGCAGGTTCGCGGCCGTTTTCGCTGGCAAATTATTATTAAGCTATTAGAGCTGGATCTGAAATTAGATTTTTTGAATGATTTGCCTGAGGATGTGATAATTGATGTTGAACCGGAAAATCTGCTATAAAAAAAACCCGTTTTGGAAAACGGGTTTTGGCTGTATTTTTTTAGGCAGCGTTTTTTTGATGTTTTTGCTTGATGTGCATATGTTTGTGATCTTCAAAAAAATGTATTTCTGCAATTCTCTTGATGTCATTGGCCATGGTAAATTTTGTAGCCCAAACCTCAACCGTTTTGCCTTCTCCCAGACAGGCGCGTACAAGAGGTTCATAATCAGAGTCGCCCGAGACCAAGATTAAATGATCAAATTCATTCTTGTATAAATGCCCGGCCATTTTTACAGAAATATAATTGTCAGTCCTGCTTTTGCCGGTTTTTTCAATCGGGCAAGCAGGCGCGTAACTTTTATACGGTGTAAAAATTATTTCAAAGTTTAATTCCTCCTCCAAAAAATGAAGGAAATCGTTTTTTTGAGGAGCATTACGCGGTGCATCGTAAAAAACATAGGCCATGACAATTTCCTTTTTATTGCCTTTGCCATGTGAAATATGCTTTAAAAATGCTTTTAAATCAATATTATGGCCAATGGCTCTGGTCATGCCAGAAAAATTAGGCATGTCAATCGCTATTGCTAGCCTCATCTTCGTCTCCTTTCACCCTTGAAATTTTCTCCTATCTATGCTAGAATAGAGAATATTCAATCTTACTATATTTTTTTATTTATGTCAAGCCTTAAGCTAATCAAAGTGCCGAATCCAATTTTACGGCAAAAAGCCCAAGAAATTAATAAAATTACACCTGCAATCAAGCAGCTTATTTTAGATATGGGGCAATCAATGAAAGAAAATAAGGGTGTTGGCTTGGCTGCGCCACAAATCGGCCAAAGCATACGTTTATGTGTAATTAGCACAGAACAAGGGCCATTAGCTCTAATTAATCCACAAATAACCCGGAAATCTTTGAGAAAAGAAGCTGAAGAAGAAGGTTGTTTAAGTTGTCCGGGTGTCTGGGGCTTGGTTAAACGCTCTAAGGTTATTTATGTTAAAGCTTTAAACCAAGACGGCAAGGACATTAAATTCAGGGCTGAAGGCTTATTTGCCCGTGTTATTCAACATGAAGTTGATCATTTGGCTGGTGTTTTGATAATTGATAAATTTGAAAATAAAAAAAAGAGGTAATCAAATACGATCACCTCATTGTTTAAACTCCTTTTAGCCAAACATCATGTCGTGCCATTCTTTTTTTGCTTTGTAGCGCCAGAGGACTAAAAGTCCAATAATAATAAATGCTACGGCTAAGATTCCCAAAATCATTTTACCCTCCTTTTTAAAGCTATTTTAAACTTAGCATAATATTTAAATAAATGTCAATAGATTTAAAGAAAATTAAAGTAATTTTTATGGGTACGCCGGAGTTTAGCGCGCCTATTTTAAATGTTTTAATTGAAAATTATAATGTTATGGCTGTCGTAACACAGCCTGATAAAAAAGTCGGGCGTAAACAAATTTTAACAGCTTCTCCGATAAAACAAATTGCTTTGGCAAATCAGATTGATGTTTTACAACCAGATAAAATAAAGGGTAATACAGGATTTATTCAAAAAGTAAAAGCATTAGAGCCTGATTTAATTATTATTGCTGCCTATGGTTTAATTTTGCCAAAAGAAATTTTAGACATGCCTAAATATAAAGTAATTAATGTCCATGCTTCGCTTTTACCAAAATATCGCGGTGCTTCCCCTATTCAAGCAGCGATTTTAAATGGTGACAAAGAAACTGGCGTGACTATTATGTTGGTTAATGAAAAAATGGATGAAGGCGACATTTTAACTCAGGAAAAGGTCAAAATAATGCCTGAGGAAACTTCCGAATCTTTACATGCTAAACTTTCAGTCTTGGGTACAAAATTATTAATGGAAACTTTGCCTAAATGGTTAGATAAGGAAATTAGACCTCAAAAACAAGATGACAGCCAGGCAACTTATTGTAAATTAATTTCTAAAGAAGATGGCCAGATTAATTGGCAAAAATCTGCGCTTGAAATTGAGCGTCAGGTGCGGGCTTTAAATCCTTGGCCGGGAACCTGGGCTAATTGGAATTCTAAAAAATTGAAGATTTTAAAGTCAAAAATTTATGAAGTTGATAAGGCTGGCGAGGTTGGCGAGGTTTTTAAACTTAATAATGGTCTGGGAGTTTATTGCGGTCAAAATGCTTTAGAAATTTTAGAACTTCAGCTGGAAGGTAAAAAGCCCATGACAGCCAAGGAATTTTTAAATGGGTACCCGGGTATTATTGGCGCCACTTTAATTTAACATTTTAATTAATATAAAACCGACTTCTGAAAGTCGGTTTTTATAGCGCAAATTTTCTCAATTTTAGCGAGAAATATTTTTGCAGCTCTGGCATTTGTAAACATCACGTTTACCTTGTTTTGTGTCAATGGTTATTTTGCTTTTGACACGAGTAATTTGCCCACAGTGTGGGCATGACCAGCCATAACCGCCTTCATACGCAGAAGGAATCTCATAATAATCAGGCAAATTCAATTGAACACTTATTCGGCTATTTGCCAAACCCTTGCTTCCAGCTTCTTTTCCTGTGGTACGGTAGAAAGTTTTGCATTTTTTGCAACGCCTGATTTTTTTGCTGCCCTGAATAGTTTTTTTAATAAAAGGGTGGGAATCTTCAAAACTAGATTGGCAAGTTGGGCAGTTTACAGATAATGGAAAGTCATAAAAATCTGGCCGATAATTTTTTCCAGGCTTGCCAGCTTTCCTGTCAGCTGCCTTTTGACGGCGAATGTGGCGGCGCATTCCTTTGCTTAATGGGCTTTCAACAAACGGCATTTTTTCCTCCTTATAGAATTTTTAGGAGGCCCGGGGGACTTTTAGACCTTATTAAGGGAGCTAAATTACTCCAGGCCTCCTCTGCCGATGATACATTGGTATCTTAAATAGATTTTATAAAATTGTCAAGGCACGTCGTTCGCAAAACGACGTGCCAAGGAAATCAAAAACACCCCAACGTATGTTAGAGTGTTTTTGGTATCGTATAGATGATTAAAATCTGCGAAAACTTTTGCGTCTGTTTCTATTGCAATCTCTGCAATAAACTGGTCGGTCTGGAGATGGTTTGAATGGAAGTGAAGTAATATCAACACCACATTCAGCGCATTTCAAACCCATATCAGTTACATCAAACATTGGTCTAGGAGCTTGGTTATCATCACGAAAATTAGAATAAGCCATATTTAGTTTAAGTCCCTTGTAAACAAGGTCGTTTAATTAATTATTTGGTTTTTGCCTAGTCGACTTATCCGCGGTGCGGATCCAAGGACTTAACTTTCTGACTTATCTCTAATTTAATTGATCTAAGTTTTTGAAGTTAAACTAACCAAAGTTTTAATAGTTCTAGTATACTCTATTTTAAAGTTTCTGTCAAGAAGCGCTATTCTGTTTCATAATGGGTAAGCTCTGGTTTATCCTGCATAGCTACTGATTTTCTAAAGCCTATTCTATCATGCGCTTGATCACCCAACCCCCACATTCGGCCACAAAAGACCGTATATTCGCCAAATTTATCATTTATTCGGTCTAGTGCTATGCTTAGATTTTTATCTTTTGCCTTGTAGAATAAGTTTAATTGGCCAGTTAGCGACTGGAGGCGGGTAACTGACACAGCCAGCATGTAGACCTTGGTTTTGGGCGGATTTTGCAAAATAAGGCTGTAAGCAGCCTGAAATATTTCTTCAGTGGTAAATAAGGTTTCCGCTGTTTTATGGCTTTTAAAAAAGCCACCGCCGTATTTTAAACTATAGCCGCTGCAAATGCCCCGGGCTTCTAAGCCAGATTCTCTTAAACGCCGGCCGGTTTTTTCACAGAGTTTCATTAAAACAGCGCTAAGATATTTTAAATCATTGGTTTGTTTGGGAATACAGTATGAATGGCCAATTGATTTTGGTAAAATTTCCTCCTCTGTTCTCACTCCTTCAATTTCCACTCCATTAGCATTGGCCCAGAGATAATAACCTGGTTTGCCCAGAGCCTGCATTATATTAGCAACTGGGAAATTTTTTAAATCCAGCAAAGTATAAATGCCCAGCTGGTTTAAACGTCTTTCCATTCTTTGTTTAATGCCCCAGGCTTCAGTTATTTTAACCTGGGAAAATATTAGCTCCATTTTTTTAATAGAATCAATCAGCAAGTAATTATCTTTCTCGCAAATATCAGAACCAAATTTGGCCAAAAAGCGCGTCCAGGAAATTCCGATTGAGCAAGTTAGCCAATCTCCTACTTCTTTTTTAATCCTATTTTTAATTTCTGTGGCGATTTTTTCTACTTGCTGCCAATTTTTAATATAGCCTGTTAAATCCAAAAAAGCTTCGTCAATGCTATAAGGTTCAATCCGTTCAGTATAGTCGCTTAAGATTTTAAATATCTTTTCAGTAGTTGATCTATATTTGGCTGGTTCGTTTTCAACTAAAATAACTTTGGTATAAAGCTTTTTGGCTTCTGAAACCAGACAGCCGGTTTTAATGCCCACTTTTTTGGCTTCTTTGGATGAGGCAATAATACAGCCCTTGGGACTCAAATACGCGCAGACACCAACAGGCTTTCCGCGATAAAAAGGATTGGCCTGCTGTTCAACAGAGGCAAAATAGGAATTCATATCAATGTGGAGGATGAAATTGGCCATGATTATATTTTATTTTTTTAATAATTAAATTTCGTTTTAATTTTAAATTTTTAATGACTAATTATTAATTAATTTTTTTAATGTTTTAATGCCTAAATTAAATCATTATAACATTTAGTCATTGATTAAAAATTAGAAATTAATCATTTGTCATTCACTGTAAACCTCCTCCAAATGCCAGGTTAAATTATTAGTATCAAAAACCAGCTTGAAAAAGTTGTTTTGGCTAGTGACTGAAAAATAAACCAGTTTGCCATCCCCTGTCCTTTTTTCATAAACCAGATTAATTTTCTCAATAATATATTTCTTTTTGGTCCACTTTAAAGCATAGGGTTTAGGACCCCTTTTAGTAAAGATAACTATAACCTCAATCGGGTCGTTTAACTTAAGTAAGGGCATAAGGATTGAATAACAAATGACAAATACCAAATATCAAAAAAATAACAAAATACTAAATTTAAATGATAAAACGTTTTAAAATTAATTATTTGAGTTTTGAATTTATTTTGTTATTATTTATTGGGTATTTGTCATTTTAAGTTATTATACCCCGAACAGAAACCGAAGGCAATAAAAAATCAAGGTTATTGGCCTTGATAGTATTATCAATACAAATAGAATTTTATTTATCGGCTAATTTTTTTGTCTAAATATGGCTGCACAGAGCATTAAATAGCCTATTCCCAAGGGATGGTTTAAATACGGGCTGAACATGTTTACAGTCATCAAGACAATTAAGCCAATCAGGAAGCCAATTCGTATAAGGCTCGGCCTTGAATTAATTTCATTTATATTTGAATTTATGACAGTTTGTTTAAGGCCGAGCCTTGAATGAATGCCCAAATAAAGTATTTGTCCTATTAAAAACAAATAAACAAACAAACCAATAAACCCAATTTCCGTTACCGTATCCAAATACCCCCATTCAAAAGTGTAAGTTGTGTACCAGCCCTCGGGATTTGAATCATTTTTAATGCGCGGATCATCTGATTTGTATGTTAAACTAGTGCCAAAGCCAGTGCCTAAAAGAGGCGCTTTTTTAATTTGTTCAATTAAAACCGGCAATTGGTTCCAACGGCTAGATACTCCTGCTTCACCAAAAAAGGCAGTAAAGCGTGTTTTAAGTAAAGAAAATGCTAATTCTGAGGAAGGTTTGGGGATTGGGAAATTGGCGATAGAGAAAAACAACAAGATGTTGATAATCAGGGAAGAAAGAATAATTCCCATAATTTGTGCCAATTTTTTGAGCCGTAATTTTTCTTTAAAAATCAAATAAGCAAAGAGAGCAATAAATCCGACAATGGCACTGAGCCAAAAGGTGCGGGAAAAAGAGATTAAGATTGAGGTTTCAAGTATGATTATCATAATAATGGACCAGACAAATTGTTTTCTCGGAACCGAAGAAGCGATTGGCCCCGAAGGGGTAAACGAATCGCTTCTTCGGTGGAGGAGTAATAAAATTAGGGAAAAAATAATAAAAATTCCAATCAAGCTCCATATCTGCGACTGGAAAAATATTCTAAAAAAATTAGCCCCGGCATAAGTAATCTCCCCTACCCTGGTATCGCGAATCCAGTGGTAAAGCAGATCCGATGTATTTAGAAATCCATGAGAAAAGAAGTATAAGGTTACAAATACTTTTAAGGAGACATAAGTTATTGAGGCGATTAAAATTTTTAGAAAATTAATAACTTGCTTTTCATTTTTAAAAACTTCCAGGAAAACAAAAAAGAGACCGAAATACAGATAACCGTTAAAATCAAAAAAAGTGTTTGCCAGACCATTATGGTGTAATAGTCCATTGATAAACCCAATCCCGAGGAAGGCAATTAATAAAATAAAGTTTTGGATTAGGCGATCCTTTTTTATCTTATTTATACCCCACTTTCTTGTCCGCCATAGCGTAAGCGACGGCGGAAGTGGGCAAGTTTTAGGCCTGCTAAAGCAGGGTATAAAACAATATTTTAATAACCAGACCAAAAAGACAATTAAGAATATTGCTAGACGAATCGGCGCTTTAAAGCCAGGTAATTGCAAGTAGAACAAATACCCATAAGAACCTATCATTAGTTCAATTAAAGCAATATAAAGACCATATTCTAGCTTATACAAGGTAAATAAAAGAACTGCGATTGAGATAAGAATTAAGAATATAGAAGATAGAAATGCTGATTTAAAGCTGATTAAGGAAAGTAATTCAATGAAAAAAATGGCTAAAATTAGCTTTATAATATTTATATTTAAGATTTTTTCAGGTGTATCTATTGACATTTTTATTGAAATGTGTTATTATAACTGCATTAGTCTAGGTTCATTTCGGAACCTGGCAGATATAATCTTTGAAAGGAAAGAAAATGAAAAAGTTAATTTGTTTGGTATTGGGCATGATCGTCCTTTTGCTAACCACCACCGCTTGCGCAAGCATGAACAAAAGCGTTTTCGAACCTGGCATCAGCATTGCTGCAACACCTGCTTTTCCTCAAGACGTTTCTTCTCCGACCTGGGCAGAACAAGCCGGCAAGGTAGTGACCACAAATCACTCCCCCAAAATAGTAGAAGTGGAAATTCGCTTCTATCCATTTGGCCTTTCACAAAGAGGTCTTGTAATTGATAGATACTTTCTGCATTCTAACTGTTTCGGTGCTTATTTTGGTACAGATGGCGATTATTCCGCCACAATCATCGAAGTGAATGGGTCTGTGACTCCGTTCGTCAAGAATTTTCGCCTCATAAAAGGTGAAAAGATTGAAATAACTTATGGTCAATAAGACCAACTTGTACACAAAAATTGTGTTACACCCTGTCAATTCTGGCGGGGTGTTTTTTTGTGTATGTATTGACATTTTTTTAAATATATGATAGTGTAATAATGCGGTTGGGAGGGCTGTATATACAGTTCGTTGAAGCGCATAACGCTAATATCCTACTCCAATCCATTTCAAATTGGTTTGGAAAAGTCTGCAATCACGCAGTCTTAAGATATAAGCGTGCATCACCTGGCTGCATTAAAATTTTTTTCCCAGAAACTCGAAGGTTTGCGGCTTTTCCTGAGAGTACTTATTGGGGAAAAGGCATCAATTCTGTAAAGAAAGAAGATGTCAAAGAGCCGATTTATTTATCATTTAACCTTGCTATTCTGGCAGGGTTTTTTATTTTTAAATTTTTGACTGGGGTTTGGGTTTGATTTTGAAAATTTAATTAAACTATTGACAAATTAATTATATTTTGTTAAGATATTTTTATGAGATTAAGGTAGAGCAACGAAAGAATTCCTAAATAAGGATCCAGTTTAGGAATTGTTTCAAATAATGGTGCCTTAACTATGGGCTCAGCTCTTTGCTGAGTGCAAACTGGTTAGCACACTCGATGTTCCTTGACCTTATCAAGTTCTGCATTGCATTATTATGCCTTAATCTCTGGCGAATATTCCACCCTGTCAATTCTGGCAGGGTGTTTTCTTTTTTAAATTTTTAGGTACGATACTTGACATTTTTATAATTTTTGTTAAGCTATATTTGTGTTAGGGAAGAGAGTCCTAAGTAAAAGGAAAACAGTATCGCCGAAAGTATGCTGCTGAATGGATTTTTGGGGGTGATGGCAAAAGTCCCTCACAATTCAGGTAGGAAAGAACACGAAATCTTACAACTAGAAAGTAATGTTATTCTCGGCAAAGGGTACCCTTTGTTATCCTACCTTCCCTAACCGCTAATAGTCAGTTGAGGTGGAGAATGCCTTTGACACGGAGTGTGGAGGCGAGGGACGCCCATTCCTCAAGTAAGGGCTCAATCTCGGCTGGAAGTCCAGTTGCCTTACTCATCTCAACTGATTTGCTAATTACCCAGTCAACTGACCGGGTTTTTTATTTAAAGTAATTCATAACTGCTTTTTATAATAGCAATATTTTAGGTAATTTAAAAGGGTATTCTGAAGCGAATACCCTTATTTATTAAATAGCCATTTGGAATAATTCCTGATATTTTTTCAGGAATTCCTTGGCATGATTGCTGGCTCTGGCTGAACTTTCTCTGAGCATTTGGCGCAGGTCTTTTTCAGTCAGCTTGAATTCCCTTTCCTTTTCTCGGTATGGAGTGAAATATTGCCAAAGTGAAGTAGTCAGGATTTCTTTGCATTGTGTGCAGCTTAATGTTCCGGCCTGGCACTGCTGGTGGATTTTTTCCTGGCTGGCCATGTCCTTAATTTTGGGCAAAACATAATAAGCGTAAACGCAGCACTTTTTTGGATTGCCAGGATAATTAAGGCCCAATCGCGTGTCATCTGTCGGCATTTTGAAAACTTTTTTTCTGATCAATTCAAGACCATCAGTTGGACAGATAAAATTTTGGCGCTGACTGCTGGTTCTTTTCCCATCAAAGCCAGGTATGGGCGGGACTGGCGGAATGATCACCTGAGGAAAAATAAACTCGCTCACATCCAGCTTTAAATTATGGCACAGATTACGGATAATCTTGTGCGTTAATTCCACATTGCCAGGAATACTTGAGGTTACAAATGGCGCCTCAAAAATGAGTACGTCTGCAAGTTCCTGGAGCGGATAGCTTAGAATTCCGGCATTGATTATTTCTTTGTCCTGCTTTTTCCTTTTGGATACAATGGCTTTTTGCAAAATGTGAACAGGTGTTGCCTGTAAAAGCATTTGAAACATTTGGGCATGCTCAGGCACCATGGATTGGGCAAAGATTGTGCTTTGCTCATAGTTTAAACCAGCGCACAGCCAGGATTTGAATATTGTTAATGTATCCTGGATTAAATTATCTGCTTTGGCAGTCGTCAGGGCTAAACTATTGTAGATGCCGAAAAAACAATCGTATCTTTTTTCCAGCCCAAGCCATTGGTCTATGACCATTAAATGTTTCAAATGGATAAAGCCAGTTGGCCTCATGCCAGAGAGAAATCTGAATTTTTCGCTCATGATTGCCTCCTTGTCAAATAACCAATTTAATATCTAAATTTAGCGCATAATATTGATTTTGTCAAGCTAAACCAATTTGTCGCATCAGGTAAATAACCACTTGACTTTTTACTAAACTATGCTATAGTTTAGTATTCGCTCATTGAAAATTTGAAAGGAGAAAAATAATGGAAAGAAAAGTCATTAAACTTGATTTTAATGTTACTAATAGGTGCAATTTTCGTTGCAAACACTGCTGTTTTCGTTCTGGCGAAGTTAATTTGACAGAACTGCCTTTTGCCATGATTCAATCTGTTTTGACTGAATTCAAGGAATTGGGCGGTCGCAGAATTGACATCACTGGCGGTGAAGCCACAATGCGCCAAGATTGTTTTCAGATCGTTGAGCTCTGCAAATATCTGGGGTTTAAAACTGAATTAGTGACAAATGGCTCTCTGCTTGATGAAGAAAAATTGAAGCGCTACAAAGACCTCGGTCTTGATGGCATAGCGATCAGCTTGGATGGATCCAAGTACAAATTCTACAGCCAAATCCGGCCTGTGGCAGAAAAGATTTACAAAAAAATCCTTAAAAACATTGAACTGGCCGCGAGGTCTGGCTTTTACACCAAAGTCAATACGGTTGTCTTTGATTCCAATCTGCATGATCTGACGGCAATCACCCGTTTGGCCGTTGTCTTGGGCGCGCGCGAACAGGGCTTCTATTATTTCAGTCCCATTGGCCGAGGTGATTGTTTCACTGCCAATATCGCTGATCCGCTCAAATGGATGCAGGTGATCAGGCAACTACTGATTGAATTTTACAATAAGATCGAAATCTCCATGGAGACGCCGATCATTGAGTCAGAATTCACCAGAAAAATCGATACTCATTGCTACATGGAAAGACCATGGCATTTGCAGATTTTGCCTGATGGCAATGTCTTCCCTTGCGCCATTATGTGCGCGCATCAAAAACCATTGGCCAATCTCCATGAGCAAAGTTTGCGGCAAATCTGGGAAAACGAGACACAACTCCAGAAATATTTTGAGCAACAAACTCAGCCCTTATTTAAGGACTGGGGTGGCTGCGTCAATTATCCGCAACTGCGAGGTAAAATTGCGAGCAACAAATATTCATTTGTCTGCTTGTGCAAAAAATTCAATCTCAAGGAATTAACCAGATGAAAAGAACAAGAGGAAAACTAATTATTTTTGAAGGCATAAATGCTGCCGGCAAGACGTCTCTGATTCGACTTATTTTAAAGTTACAGCCCGATTGGCTTTATTGCAAAGGGCAAGGTGACAAAAATACTTCGTGGGGACGTTTTGCCCGGCGTCATCCTTCAAGCCCCCTGCTTTTAATGGAATTGTTAATCACCAATCTGTTAATTGTCAGGCCAGCTTTGAAAACCGGCAAGATTGTCCTGCATGATCGTTATTTTTTTTCAATCATGGCTTTTTATACCGCGCAAAAATGGTATAACCGGCTATTGGGAAAAATATTCCTGAAATTACTGGTTTTTCCTGACCAGATTTTCCTCGTGGACGTAAACACTGAGGAAGCGCTCAGGCGCTTAAGAAATGAAGAGCCGAATCAATTCCATCAGCTCTATCTGGCCAATCCCCAAATGATTAATCAGGAAAGAGGTTATTTGTATCAATCCCTGGAAAATTATCAAAACGTAATTAACATCTCTGGGAAAGATTCAAATAATTTGGCCTTAACAATTTCCGAGAAGATTGGAGGACCAATCAATGACAGCTGAAAATCAAGAAATTAAGCTTAAAAATATCGGCTGGGGTTTTGGCATCTGCAATATGAAATGTCGCACCTGTTATTCCGCGGCTTGTAAAAAAGCCAGAGAATACAGTTTTCTTGAATTAAAGATCGCCGCTGACAAACTTTGTCATGTGATACGATCTATTAATTACGGCACTGGCGAATTCATATTTAATCCTCATGTCACAAATCTCGCCGAGTATATTGCCTCATGCTATCCCCGCATTGAACAGGCCGTGACCAGCAATGGCACAACCATTATTCTGCTGGGACATGAGCGGCTCAAGCGCTTGTTTCATGACATAGACATTTCCATTGATTTTCCCAATCCGGAAAAACACAATGAAATGAGGCGCCATCCCAAGGCCTGGCAATGGTCCATGCAGTCCCTGCAAATTTGCCGGGAGGCCCGCATTGAGACCTCAATCGTCACCTGCATTACCAGCAAAACAAGAGACGAAGATATTATGGATTTTCTGGAGCTGGCCAGTAAATATGGCACTTCTTGGCGCTGTAGCTGGTTTAGGCAAAAAGGTCGTGGCAAATCCGATCTGCGCATTTTGGCGCCAAGATTCTGGCAGATTATAAAACTGCTGAGTAAGCATGCGATCTTTGAAGATTTGTCTGAACCAATACTGCAAGGTATGTTTGGCCAAGAAATTGAACGCCCGGGCTGTAATTGCGGTCGGGCTTCCTGCCGCATTCAGTCCAATGGTCTGGTCGCGCCTTGTACCTTTTTGGGCGGCCCTGAATGGTCAGCTGGTTCTTTGCTGGAACAATCAGTGGAAGAAATTTACCAGAGTCAGCCCTTTGCCAAGTTAAGAGCAAGGGATGTGCCCTTTTGCCATGATTGCCGCTACTATCCCAAATGCCAAGGCGGCTGTGCTTCCAGAGCTGTTTTACATTCTGGCGGACTAGATCTCCCTGATGATTTTTGCCCGATTTACAACAAGGTTGAAGTCGACATCAATCCAGGAGATATAAAAGTGATTAAGACAAATAAAGTTCACAGTGAATATTTGTGTACGACAATCGTACACCCTAAATAAAAGAAAAAAGAGTCCCTCGTGGGACTCTTTTATAATTGTATTATTTATTTTACTTGTTCACTTTTACGCTGCGTAGCCATAATTATCAGTCGACAGCGCACATGCGGTGAATTTTTTATCAGGTTGTCAAAATCCTTACGGTTTAATTTCAGGGTTCTGACTCGATCAATGGCAACGACATTGGCTGTTCTAATGCCATCTTGTAAAAGTGCCATTTCCCCAAAGTATTGTCCCGGGAAAAGAGTGGCTATTTCGCGAACGCCGCCGTTTTCCTCTAACATGACTTTGGCTTTGCCTTCGGTAATGATGTAAAAATCATCGCCTCTTTCGCCCTGAGTTACGATATAAGTGTCTGGTTCATGAAGTTCTTCCTGAATCTCCTGGGAGATTTGAATATAGGATGGGGCATCCAGACCCCTGAAAAGGGCAATGTCCATGATAATGGGCCGATACTTATGTGTTTTTGCCAATCTCTTAGCCAAAAGTGGTTCTTTGAGTATCCGGTTGGAAATTTCCTTGGGAATTGCTAAGACCCGTAAAGGACTTCTGGCTTTAATAGTGGCTGTGCAAGGGCAATTTTTTGTGACGGAAAGTTCTCCAAAGAAATCGCCGCTAGACAGCTGGGTGAATTCTTCATTGTCAATGATGACCAAGGCAGTTCCACCTAAAATGACATAAAACTCTTTGCCCGGGCTACCTTGTTCCAAAATTACGCTGCCAGCTGGGAATTCTTCGATCTTTCCGCTAGACAAAAGCACGGAAATCCATTGCGGTTCTATGCCGTAGAACAATGGCACTCGAAATAGCGTATTCATGGCTTCCAAGGCCGTGTCCTGGGGGATAAGTTCCCAAATTTGACCTGTCTTGGGCGTGCAAAATTGCTGGCTGAGCTCAGGTGTTAATTTGGCGCTGTGAGTCAGGACAAGCCGTTTTTTTACCTCGCTGGGTAATTGAGCAAGTTCGTCTGTCAGCGGATGGATTGTGCCTCCACCGCCATCAAGAAACATCAGATCGCAATCTATTGTGGGAATGCCTTGGACGCAAGCCCTAGTTTGTTCATCGATGATTCCCTTTTCTGCCAGTTCCTGAATTTTCTTGCCCCAGGCAGTATCGCCTGAATAGACAATGCTTTTACCTTTGACTGTGACTTTGAAGCCGATCGTTGGAATCGGGTGTACCGTATTCCAGAAATCGAATTCGGCGCCGTACCAACTGAAAGGTTCATTGACTTTTACTTCAATCAGCTTAACGAATTGCTGAACCACATCAACCGGCAGATCGAGAATGTAAGCGGTTTTCAGGAGAAAGCCAGCGAAAACGGTTTTGGTTGTCATAATGCTGGCCATTTTGGAATTGACCACCATATCCAGGATGGAATTGTGGTCGTCGTGAATGTGGGTAATCAGGAATGCCTCGATTTCGTGAGGATTAATGCCAAATTCCCTGCAATGCTCTTTCAGCCAGCTTACACCATCAACAATGATGGGCAGGCCATTTATCCAGATAATCACCCCAGAAGTGTAGTCGCTGGGATCAAAACCCGACGTGCATTGGCTCAGGGCCATGGCGCCCAGGATTGATCTCTTGGGCAAATTTTCCGGAGTGATAAGCGGTAAAGGCGGTGTTTGAGGATTGTTCAGGTTGATGTCAGCGAAATATCCTTCGTCCTGATCTGTGATCTGGAAAACATTTTCCGCGCGCTTGGTAACTAGCATACCGTCAATTTCCACTTTGCCTTTTGCATCAAACGGTATGAAATTAATCATGTCGTCGAGCGTGGCAATTGAACTGTTTTTGTTATGAAGCGCCAGATAATCAGATATCTTGGAAATGCGCTCATATTCTTCATCGCTGATACCGAACTGATCAGCCTCCTGCTTATTGATTCCCAGCAAGGTCAGGCGCAAAATGTTCTTGATCCTTTCCAGCTGTTTTTTTTCGCCGATCACGGCCAGTTTTTCACCTTTGAAAAATCCGCCGTAGACGAAAAGAAAATCATAAAGTGGAAATTCCAGTGCTGCCTGGTTGATTCCATGCCGGAAAAAAGTCGAGGGCAGGACAATCCTGTTTGGGACTGTTTTTCCCATCTTTTTGAGAAGTTTGACCACCTCTGAAGGGCAGCCAAGCATAATTCTCCAGTCATAAATCTGACAACCGGGCATTAATTCAAACAATTTTTGTTCCATTTTCTTCCTCCTCTCTTAAATTTAAGGAACATTTTAGCTTAACATTTTTCGATATTTTTGTCAATATTTTATTAAAAAAGGAGCTAATCTCTTAGCTCCCTATAGGTTAAATTTTTGACTGCGGTTTGGGTTTGATTTTGAATATTTGTGATAACCAGGCTAAGCTTAAACTGAAGCAACTTAACAACTTTACAACCAAACAACTTAATAATCCCACATGTTTTTTAAAATAAATTGCCATTCCCCTATTAAATCGTTTCTGTTTTTCTAAGCTCATTTGCTGGGCAAAACTTTTAGCTTCGTGATGAATAATTTTTGTTTTTGGCGTATAAATAATTTTCAAGCCTAAATCCTGAATTTTCATGCATAAATCCAGATCCTCCCACCAGATAAAATAATCAGGATCAAACCCGCCAATTTCTTTAATTACTCCTGTTCTGGCAAACATAAAAGCTCCCATGATCTGTTTAACTTCCTGTTCTTTTTCATAAATAAAATTTTTGGCTAAATATCTATTTAAACATTTGGTTTGAAAAAAATGATGGAGTTTTAAAAGAATTAAAAGTTGGTCGCAGAGATTAGGATTATTTTTAATATTTTTTTGTAATGTGCCATCAGGATAAATTAACTGGCAAGTTGAGAGAGCAATTTTTTCATCCTGTGCCATGAGATCAAACATTACTTTAAAACTATTTTCTATTAATTCAGTATCTGGATTTAAAAATAATACATATTTTCCTTGGGTGTGTTCTAAGGCCAAATTATTTGCATTGGCAAAACCCAGGTTTTCGTTGGAGGCAATTAAATTAACTTGAGGAAATTGTGATGCCACCATTAACGCTGAGGCATCTTTGGAAGCATTATCAACCACAAAAACCTCAAATTCTAAACCTTGTGTTTTATCAATGATTGATTGTAAACACTTTCTGAGCAAGTCCTTAACATTCCAAGAGACGATGATGATTGATAGTTGCATAGTATAAAAATTTTGTGTAGTTAAGGATTCTTCGCTATTAAAGTGGTTGTGTAGGAAATGATTTTTTGTTGCTAGTCCGCTCTGAATGACGGGGGGGGCGAGCCGAACGCCCTTTGTCATTCAGAGACCCCAACAGGCCGAAGAAAAGGCAAGGATTTATGGATTCAAGGATTCTTCGCTTGCCCCTTCGGGGCTGACGCTCTGAATGACAGTGGGGGTAAGTTTTTCATTAATTAACTCCAACATTTCCCCTACCCTAATTTGCCAAGTATTATTCTTTAACATTTCAAATTTTTCCGGCGCTAATCCCTTTTCCTCTTTTAAGGCTTGGTTAACAAAATTATTAAATTCTTCTGGCGATTTGGCGACTTTAATCAAATTGCCAAAGCGTTCAATCCCTGGTATATAAGTTGAAACTATTGGTAAGCCAGCAGCTAGATATTCATAAAACTTCATGGGATCAGTTGATTTGATAAAATCATTAATTTTATAAGGAATAATGCCCACATCAAAGCCATTATAAAGCGCTGGAATATCTTCATATTTTATTGGTCCTAAGAAATGAATATTTTTATACTCTTCAAATTTATCCTTGGGAAAGTTTGGCCAAACTGGACCAGCTAAGACAATGGATTTATCTTGATTATTTTTCGCTAAATTTAGCAAAATTTCAGTATCAATTCTGTCTTGCAATATTCCGAGAAATCCAATAATTTGTTTTGGGATATTAATTAATTTGGGCGAAACTTCGGATACACTTTGAAAATATTCTAAATCAACTCCATTGGGTAGCCAAGATACATTGGCCTGATTATTAAATAAATCCTTTTTTAAATTGGCTGAAACAGTGAAAATTAAGTCAGATTTTTCTTGGATTGTTTGATAATTTTGTTTTAATTTTGATTTGTACGCCTCATAACTTGAATGTTCTGACCAATTATCAACTGCATCAAAGATATTTAATTTTTGGTTAAAATTGTCAAAATAATCAATGTACATTGGATTATAATTCCAGGCAATTAGATTATTTTGCATGTTTTCCTTGGCAATAATTTTATTTAGTTCTGTAATGATTCTACTTTTATTTAAAACAGAATCAATTGTGGAATAAACTAAAATTTTGCTGGAAATTTGCCAGCATTGTGAAGTCAAATCTCCATAAATAATTGTTCCTCTTGTATCCTTTAATATCTGATCTGAAAAGTAAGTTTTAATTGCTTTTTTAATGTTAAAAGGCAGAAAATCTACAGTAATGACTTTATTTATTTCATCTCGTTTAACTAAATTATGTAAAACATGGAAATTGCGATTGACAACTCCTTTTTGCCAGTCGCTGTATTTGGACATGTTGAACATTATTATATTCAGTTTGGGTGGGTTGATTATGCTCATTATTTTAACTGTGCGTATTTTAGTAAATTTGGAATAAAACGATTGTAAGATATTGTAAGACAATTGTTTTACAGCAATATTACAATTGTCTTACTAAATCGTCTAAATAATATTCTTGAGCTTGTCGATTTGCTGATACCAATTAAATTCAGATAAAACGCGTTGTCTGCCCTGAACACCTAATTTGTTCGCTAGCTCCGGGTCGTTAAAGAGCTTTAAAATTGCCTGGTTAATTTCCTGGACACTTTCTGGGTTCACTAAAATTCCGGTTTGGTTATCTATGACTGCGTCTTCCGCTCCCCCGCTTTTGCCAGCAATCACTGGTTTGCCAAATAAATTAGCTTCCAGATAAACAATACCAAAGCCCTCTATGTCTTCGCCTATTTGGCGCGCTGGCATGATAAAGATATTGGCTAAACTATAAAAGGCAGGGAGATTTGAATTGGGTATGTCTTCAGCAATTATTAAATTCCCTCTGACTTTTAAATCCTCGGCTAGTTTTTCTAATCTTTCTCTGTCAGGGCCATTGCCAACAATTATATAGATTAAGTTGGGTATTTGCTTAGTTAATTCTGGTAATGCTTCAATAACTTTATCAAAACCTTTTCTGGGCACTAAACGACCTACAGAAAGCAGTATTTTTTTATGATGTAAATCCAGCTCATTTTTAATAATTTGCATTTCATGTTCGTTGAATTGTTCAAGTTGTAAATTTGGACAAGGATAGACAATTGTTATTTTATTTTGTTTAATCCCCAAATTCAATACTTGATTTTCTGTATTATGGCTATTAACAATAATATGTTTGGCCTGAGTTAATATTTTTACTGCCCAGTATTTTTTCCAGCTTGATTTTTGGGCATTCATTATGTCATAGCCGTGCAAAATAACAATGTATGGCAATTTAAGCATTAACGCAATATAGCCCATTGGTAAAATATGGCTAATTACAATTTGTTCAATTTTAGATTTTTTGATTATAGGTTTAGCCGCCAAATATGTTTTTAACCAGCGTGGCCAAAAATATTTAGATAATAATTGTGCCCTGATAATTTTATAAGGCTGCTTGTTATCAAAATGCTGGCTTTGCTCGTGATTATTAGCTAAAACTAAAAGATTGCCTGGTGGAAAATTTTTGCTTAAATTAGCCAAATAATTTGCTACGCCTCCAATTTGCGGTGGGAAATCAATTGTTATTAATAATGATTTTTTCATACATTTTCTTCTAAAGTTTCTTCCGGGGGTAAAATTACATTCTTTTTAAAAATAGCTTGCCACAAATATTTTAGATCGTCTTTGCCAAAGCCTTTAAGCAGATAAAGAATTATTGTGTAAATAAAAGCGCTTATAATAATTAGGATTATAAAATTTATATGCTCTTTGGTGTAAATTATAAATATTGCCATAAATACTGATGCCAGAAGAGCTTTGATTGATTTAATAGTAAGAAATTTAAAGTCATACTTAATTATTTTTGGAACCCAAATTAAATTCAAAATAAACAGCAGGCTCAGGCTGATTAAGGTAGCGATTGAAGCGCCGATTTGCTGGTATTTGGGAATTAAAATCAGATGAAGAATTATATCTATAACCATGATAATTCCCATGTTGGTCGTATTTACAGTTTGTTTATCACAGGCATTTAATAATGAGCCGACCGGATAAGATAGGAATAAGGCAATGATTGCAAAAATCAAAATTTTTAAGGTTAAAATAGATGGTTGATAACCAGAGCCATACAGGCCTAAAATTATTTTGTCAGCTAATGATCCCAGGCCAAAAGCAATCGGTAAAGCGATAATAATTAAGAAAAACATTGATTTTTCAAAAATTATTTTTAGCTTTGACTGATCATTGGCAAAGGCAGCGCTCATGGCCGGATAAATAGCTGCAGCAAAAGAGGCCGGTAAAAAGATAAAAGCATAAGTTATTTTATAGGCCACTGAATACCAGCCTACTGCTTGATCGCTGATTAAAATAGACAGTAAAACTTGGTCTATAAATGTGTAGACTCTGGTAAAAATCGCGGCCAGGGCAAAAGGAAAAGCAATTTTTAATAATAACTTTACAATGCTTTTATTCCACTGGAAACTAAATTTAAAATGTAATTTAACCTTTAATAAAATGAAAGAATATATAAAGCTGAAAGAACTGCCGGCCAAAAGCGCAAAAACTAAGATGTAGAGGGGAAATTTTAAAAAAACACCAATTAAGCCAACCAAGACAATTAAAAGTTGGTTTATAGTAATGCTTATCGCCTCGTATTTTAAATTTTGATAAGCGCGGAAAATTGCCCAAAAGCTAAGGGTAAAAGAATCAATAATCATAATCACGCCTGCCAAATAAACCATTGTTAAGGTAATTTGTGACTTATTTAAGAGGTTAATTATTACAATTGCGGCTAAATATGTCAGGACTGCTAATAAAATTTTAATTGATAATACATTATTTAAATATTCATTTGCCTTATTTTTGTCTTTGGCAGATTCCCTGATTAAGACCTGAGTTAAACCGAAATCAATAAAAACAGACAAAATAGTAGTAAAGGATATGGCAAAAACATATAGCCCGATATTATCGGCGCCAAGAAATCTGGCGATTAAGGTAAAATAAATAAAAGCAAATATTTTCTGGAAAATATAGGCGCTAGTTAATAAAGTTGTATTTTTGGCAATATTTTGTTGCATTTATTTTCTATTTATTGCGCTAATAAACGTTTATAATGATACTAATATACTAATATTTTACTAATGATACTAATTAGTATTAAAATTAGTAAATTCGTAACTTGTGCTTATTTTAGCATAAAATCTTTAATTTTAAAAGATAACAAAACACCCCATAAAATGGAGTGTTTTGTTTTGTAAAAATATAGAATTTTGTGAGGTTTAACGCTTGGCCCACTGTGGGCTTTTTCTAGCTCTTTTTAAGCCAGGCTTCTTTCTTTCTTTAATCCGAGCATCTCTTTTGAGATATCCTGCGACTTTAAGCGTTTTATGAGTGTCTTCATTGTATATTTGAATAGTTCTGGCGATACCATGCCTGATTGCTTCAGCCTGACCCTTTTTACCGCCGCCTCTGACAATTACTGAAATATCTACTTTTTTATCCAAATCAACTAATCTTAAAGGCGCCAGGATAATTTCCTGCAATTCATAGTCAGGCAAATATTGTTCTGACTTTTTATTATTAATCATGATTTCACCTTTGCCCTTAGGAATCAACCTAATCTGGGCAATAGCGCGTTTGCGCTTGCCTACCGCATAAATATATTTTTCTTTAGTTTTTGGAATGATTTTTTCTGGCATATTTATTTAATAGTCAATCTTTTAATCATCGCTTCTCTAAGTCTGGTTTTGGGCAGCATTTTATAAACTGCGTTTCGCAGTATTTTACCCGGATTGTCTTTTAGCCACTTTTTAATGGGGATTTTTTTTATGCCGCCTGGATACTGGGAATGTCTATAATATGTCTTTTGTTCTTTTTTCTTGCCTGTAAATTTTAAGTTATTAATATTTGTAACATTTACAAAATCTCCATTATCAATTTGAGGGCTAAAATTAACCTTACCCTTGCCTCTCAAGAGCAGGGCAATCTTTGTCGCTAAACGGCCGACTGATTGATTTGAAGCATCAAGAGGAATGGTTTTTCTTTCAATTTTAATGTTTACATTTGTAGTTTTCATAAAATTAGACAAATTCAATTTGCACCATTTTGGCAGCATCGCCTTGGCGTGAATTAAGCCTGATTATCCTGGTATAGCCGCCTTTTCTGTCTTTGTAGCGCGGACTTAAATCTTCCAAGACTTTCTTAACAGCATTGGCTAAATATAAATATTTATGTAGTTCACGGCGGCTTGTTAAGTCATTCTTTTTTCCCTTTGTTATTAGTTTTTCAACAATTGGTTTTAGAGTTTTTGCCTTGCCTTCTGTGGTTTTGATTTTTTCGTACAAAACTAAACTCGTAGCTAAGCCGCGAAGCAGCGCTTTACGAGGAGCTTTTTTCCGATCTAAAATTTTACCTTTATTTCTATGTCTCATATTACTTTATTTTTTAGCTTTTTTACTAGTCTTAACGGCTTTTTTGGCTTTAGGCTTTTTAATCTTGGCTTTATTTTCTTCTTCTTTTTCTTCCGGAGCTTCTGGCGTTTCGGAAATTAAAAGATTAAAATGATCTATAAGCATTTTTGCGCAAAAATTAATTGCTTCCCGCGGGCTGATTGTGCCATCTGTTTCCAAAGTTAATGTTAACTTGTCAAAATTAGTAATTTGTCCGACACGGGTATTTTCAACTTTAAAGCCGACATCTTTTATTGGCGTGAAGATTGAATCAATGGCAATAGTCCCGACAGATAAATTCTCCTTAGATCGATTTTCTGTTGGTTCAAAACCACGTCCTTTTTCCACAATAATCTCCATATTAAATTCAGTCCCCTTGTCAGTAATAGTGGCAATTTTCAAATCAGGATTTATAATTTCAACATTGGCATCTTTAGCAATATCTCCGGCCAAAACATCTCCCATGCCCTTTTTCACCACTTTCAAAACAACCGGTTCATCGCTATATAATTTAAGTCTTAGTAATTTTACATTTAGCACAATCTGCAATATATCTTCATAGATTCCTGTTAAGGCGGAAAATTCATGCGGTGCGCCTTTTATTTTTATAGCAGTAGCAGCGGCGCCTGGCAAAGATGATAATAATACCCGTCTTAAGGCATTGCCCAGGGTTGTGCCATAACCATGATATAGCGGTTCCACTGTTAGAATTGCGAGATTAGAATTTTTCTCTTCCTTTAATTCTATTTTTGACGGTAAGAAAATATTTTCCATATTTTTTAGTCGAAGGTTCCCCCTCGGAATTATTATTTAAAATATTTTATTTAGAATAGAATTCAACTACCAGTTTTGGATCAAATTCACCTTTGGCTTCTTCAAGCTTTGGCTTATCTACTACTTTAGCTTCAAGCTTTGAATAATCTAAAATAAGCCAGGAAGATGGTTCTGCTTTTTTCAAGGATTCTTTCAGATTGCTAAATATTTTTAAATCCTTGCTTTTATTTTTAATAGTTATAATATCTCCGATTTTTAACTGATATGATGGAATATTAACGCTTTTAGAATTAATTAAAAAATGTTTATGCGATATCAGCTGTCTGGCTAAATCGCGCGAAGGCGCAATGCCTAAACGATAAACAATATTATCAAAACGCATTTCCAGGAGTTCTAATAATACGCCCTCGGTATTACCTTTAGATTTGCTGGCTTTTTGAAAGTAATTTTTAAATTGAGTTTCCATTAGATGATAAATTTTTTTCGCTTTTTGTTTTTCCATCAGCTGTTTGCCATAATCTGTCAGTCGTGGATAACCATTGCTGCCATGCGCTCCTGGAGGAAAATTTCTTTTAACCATGGCGCATTTTGGTGAATTACAACGTTCACCCTTTAAAAAGAGCTTTTGACCTGTGCGTCTGCATTGTTTACATTTTGGATTTAAATTTCTTCCCATATATATTTGAATTATGAATGCTGAATACTGAAATCTAAGATTATGAATTAGACGCGTCTTGGTTTGCGGTGGCGGCAGCCATTATGCGGTATCGGAGTAACATCATTGATTGTTAAAACATTCAAACCATAGGTGTTTAAGGCTCTAACTGCCGCTTCCCTGCCAGTCCCGACTCCTTTAACATAAACATTTACGTTTTTCAGGCCATAAGCTTTGGCTTTATCTATCGCATTTTTAACAATTACACTTGCCGCATAAGGAGTGGATTTTTTAGGGCCTTTAAAATTATTCTGGCCAGCGCTTGACCACGATAAAACATTACCATTTAAATCGGTTAGAGTTACTATAGTATTATTGTATGTAGCCTGAATATAAGCCCGACCATGAGCAATCTGCCGGAGAATTTTGTTTTTCTTCTGTTTACCGGCCTCTGTGGTAGTTTCAGGGCCTGCTGAGATAGGATTTTTTTCAGTTGTTGTTGCTTCGTTTGCCATATTTATGTTTTATGTTTTTTGAGCAGATACTTTTCTGCCGCTCATTAAGGTTATTCTGACATTTCCTCTGACTGTGCGTGAATTAGTCTTTGTTCTTTGGCCTCTGCTAGGCAATCTTTTTTCATGCCGGCTGCCACGATATGATTTAATTTCTTTTAATCTTTTGATGTTTCCCAGGACTTCTCTTTTTAGATCGCCTTCAATTTTATAATTTTTCTGGATAAATTCTCGTAATTTATTTTCTTCATCAGCGGTTAAATCCTTTGTTCTTTTATTTTTATCAATTTTAACCGCAGCTAGAATTTTTTTAGCTGTTGTATTTCCTAAGCCATAAATATAGGTTAAGGAGATTTCTATTCTTTTTTCCTGAGGTATGGTGACACCTCCAATACGGATCGGCATATTGCAATAATTTAAAATTAAAAATTACAAGGTTAGCCTTGTCTTTGCTTATGTTTAGCAATTTTGCAAATTACCCAGACTCTTTTTTTGCGTCTGATCACTTTGCAGTCTTTGCAGATTTTTTTTACTGATGTTCTGACTTTCATGGACTAAAAAAATTAAATACAACTATTTAATTACATGCTACTTAATTTTTAGTTAAAATCTGTAAGTGATACGGCCTTTTGATAAATCATAAGGCGTTAATTCCACTCTAACCTCATCGCCAGGCGATAATCTGATTTTATTCATTCTCATTTTGCCAGACAGAAATCCTAGAATTTCTTGTCCGTTTTCCAGCTTAATTTTAAAGCTGCCCGCTGGTAAAAGCTCTAAAATTCTGCCTTTCATTTCAATAAAATCCTTGCCAGGTTTGGGGGAATTATTGTCGTTTGCTACCATAGTTTAGGTGGTATTTTTTTTATTTTAAACATTAACTAAAAAATAGATTCATTGCAAGAATCTTAGATATGCAAAAAATCAATAATCTTATGACTAATTATATTAGCTTAAATTAGTGATAAATTAATTATATAGGATTTAAAATAAATGTCAAGTTTTTAATAATGCGAATCTGCGAAAAACTTAGAATTTACGAATTTTTATTCAAGTACGGCTTTAATTCGTCGGATGCCGGCACTTGATGATTCTTCTTTTTTTATCTTAAATCTACCCAATTCCCCAGTATTTTTTGCATGGGGTCCGCCACAGATTTCTTTGCTAAAATTACCGATTGAATAGACTTTAACCTTATCTCCATATTTATGCTCAAAAACACCCATGGCGCCTTGTTTTTTAGCTTCTTCAATAGTCATTTCGTCACTAGCTACAGGTATTTTTTGGGCTATTTGCTCATTAACTAAATCCTCAACTTCCTTGAGCTGTTCAGGTGTCATTTTCTTATCATAATTAAAGTCAAAACGAAGTCTTTCAGCCGTGATATTACTTCCCTTTTGGAGCACTTGCAGACCCAAAACCTGCCTTAAAGCCGCCAGCATTAAATGGGCAGCAGTATGTAATTTAGTAGTCTGTTCAGAGGTATCTGCTAAGCCGCCTTTAAACTTGCCTGCTGAAGCAGTGCGGGAAAGCTCCTGGTGTTTTTTAAGTTGGTCATTAAATTTTTTTCGTAACAATTCTTCATCAATTTTTATGCCACTATTTTTAGCTTCTTCAATGGTCATTTCTAATGGGAAACCATAAGATTGAAAAAGGTCAAAAGCATCTCCATTGTAAAGTCTTTGTGCAACTTCATCTTCAAGAGATATAAATTCTCCATTTTTTTGTTTTTTTCGAGCTATGGCTGTAAATTTATCCAAACCAAGTTCTAGGGTCTTTTGAAATTTTTCTTCTTCTTGAACTAATTGGTTTATTATAAATTCCTTATTTTCTTTAACTTCAGGATAAATATCTTTATACATATCAATCACGACTTCCGAGATTTTAAATGTAAAAGTTGTATTAATTCCTAATTGTTTGCCATAGCGGACTGCACGACGAATCAAACGTCGAATTATGTAACCCTGGCCAACATTTGATGGACTAATGCTTTTGTTATCACCCATTATCATTGTGGCTGCTTTAATATGATCAGCAATTATTCTAAATGCTCTTTCATTATCTTGATATTTTTTATTGCTCAATTCTTCAATCTTTTTTAATAAAGGTAAAAAAAGTTCAGTCTGAAAAACATTTTCATATCCATTTAAAACCGTAATTGTTCTTTCCACGCCCATGCCAGTATCAACATTCTGTTGTTTTAATTTTTCATATTTTCCGTCAGCTGTCAGATTAAATTCCATAAAAACATCATTCCAGATTTCAATTAAACGGCCGGTTTTAACTAAATTGCTAAATTTATCATCTAGGGCGCCTGCTTGCGGATTAGTATCATAAAACATTTCAGTATCTGCGCCACAGGGTCCGGTTGCGCCTGCGATCCAAAAATTATCTTCTTTGCCCAAGGGAATTATTCTAGTGGTATCATCAACATGTTCATTTTTAGCAATTTCATGGGTAATCTTTTCTTTTTTAAAAATATTTTCCCAGACTTTTAAAGATTCATCGTCTTTAGGAATGCCTTCTTCACCTTTAAAAACCGTAATAAAGATTCTTTGAGGATCTAAACCCAGCCATTTTGGATCAGTTAAAAATTCCCAAGACCACTGGATGGCTTCTTTTTTAAAATAATCGCCAAATGACCAATTGCCCATCATTTCAAAAAAAGTTAAGTGGCGATTGTCACCAACTTCTTCTATATCAGAAGTACGAATACATTTCTGGACATTAGTTACTTTTTTTCCGCCTGGATGAGTTTCACCCATTAAATATGGCACCAAAGGATGCATGCCAGCAGTGGTAAATAAGACGGTTGGGTCGTTTTCCGGAATTAAAGAAGCGCTGGGTATGACCTTATGCCCTTTGGAAACAAAAAAATCAAGATATTTTTGTCTTAATTCTTTAGCAGTTAACATATGGATATTATATTAAAATAAGCTGGTTTTGACAAGTTTATCTTCTATTGACAGAAATTAAGATTTACGTTAATTTAAGATAATCATTGGTCTTTAAATCTAGAAAGGAGGATGACATGGAAAATCCAGCATCTTTGGCACAAAAATATGGCCAGGTAATCATGGGCTTTTTAACTCAAGCGGTCATAAAACGCGAAGAGTTAAAATCTAAAAAGCCTAAAAATAAGGGAAATCTAATTGTCCCAGCAGGTTTTGAACCAATAATTGGGAAGATTCAGAGCGCCTTTGGCGGCCTGGGTATATCAGATACATTGAGTGAAGAAAAAAACGCGCCTATAATTTCCGCTAAGTCACTTGCTGAACAGATGAGAGAATATCTTCATAAATTTCAGATTGAATTTAATTTTGAAATTTATGAGAATGTCTTAAGGGATTTTTTCAACTTAGGGATTTTAATACCTGAGCAAAATCACTGGCGTGTAAATACTGAATTTTTTACTCACAAAGCAACTGAGCAATCCTGTATTTCACTGCGTCAAGCCTTAGAAACCAGAATGAAGGGTTTTTTGAACAACCATCTTGTTCGGGAAATTATGTTGGCTTTATGCCAATTGGCTGGTTTAACAGCTGAAGAATTAGCATCCATTCCTCTCCATCTGAGGAGATCTGCGTTTTTCAGGAATATTGGAAGAGGAATGTTGCTTTGGAAGGTTAGATCAAAAGGTATCACCTACGATCCTTTTATGAGGACAATGGATAAATTGGTTAGGCAGGATATTTTGATTGAAGGTTGTGATGATACCAACACTGAAATCGTCATGATTAATCCTAGCCTTAAGCCTTTTTCCATAATTGTGGAAATTATTAATAGCCTGGTATTTGCTGAAAAAGCCACAAATGTCGTGGAAATTGAAGTCTCCAATGGCGCCATTACCCCATTTAGCAGCATGGTTAATATGGGTAATCTGGGTAAGGATCCAAGAGATATTTATCTTTTTTCAGGCTTTGAATTCAATTTACAAGGCCTCTAAAATGAAATAAGTCCCGCAACACGGGACTTTTATTTTTAGCAAAATTAAAGCTCCAGACCGCGTTGCAGTGTGGAGCTTTGTTTTTTCTGGCAGAGATTAATCAATAGGGACTCTCGCTAGCACCCAAACTGTTTTGGCATGCTTATTGGGAGACGCCCACGTTTCTCTTTTGAATCCTTTAAGATCCTTTTCTTTTCTTTCAAGAAAGTTAGCCAGGTTTTTTTTGGCATCGGCTTTGGCTGCTTGAAGCGCTTTATGCCTATCATCTTTCTTCTCAGCAAAACCCATGGCATAAAGATAACGATGGCCATTGCATTCGCTGATCAGGATAATAGCCGTATACTGGCCATCTTCTGATTGCAGTTGCTTGGCCACGTTTTCAAAAGGCAGAGGTTCTGCCGGAACTTTGGCAACGACGTAAATCGTTTTGCCATTTTGATATGGGCGAGGTTCATTGCTTATTGGATAAACCTCTTTGCCAAAATAATATTCCAGCTTTTTATGCGCGTCGAACTGGGCCGCGCATATTCCATAAGCATGATCGATAAATTCAGGGGGGCAAATTTTTCTGGGAATGTCTGGGTTGCGTTTTGGGCTTTCAGTTGCTTCTCCCAGAGCGAAAACGTAGTTTTGATTTTCCCTTGTGCCCTGCCAAATGATAGGCACTAAAGTTTTTGCCCCAATTGTGACCATGAACATTTCCTGGGGCTGGTCGCTTAGATCAGTGGCTGATACCAAGCTGGTAAGTAAAAGAACGGTCAGAAATATCATCTTTTTCACGGAATATCCTCCATTTGGTTAAATTTTAGGGTATAGAAGATTATAGCATGGATTGTTAGTTTTGTCAATAATTTTAGGTCAAAATTAAAGCCCCGAGTTTTGCTCGAGGCTTTTATTTACTTTGTTAGCTATTTACTTGAACTGGTTTACAGCCGCATTTACGTTCGCAAGTGGAACGGAAATCAGCACAAAAACAGACGCGGGATCCATTATTCTATGAGGGTTTTCTCTCATTGAAGCATCTGAAAATAAATTTGTTCTGATGTTTGCCTCAATTTTTAAAATGTAGTCTCCCTTTTTATTCTTTGCCTGGCAATAAATGCCGTTTATAGCACCTGCCATGTTTCTTAAGGCATAGCCGCGAGCAGCAGTTTCCCCGCTTGCCCAGTAAGCTTCTCCCTGAAATTTTGGATTTGGGAAAGCAAAGCCAATAGCGTAAAGGGTATCTCCAACCCGAAACACATTGGCAATATAATCCTTTTGTTTAGGCTCTACATTCGGCAGCGGATGATAAAGCGTCCACCAATCTTTGGGAACTGCTTTATGATTTTCATAGTGCTCAATGTTTATTGCGTCAGCTGCTTCTATGGCCTGTGCTTCGCTTATGGTTTGTTCCGGTCTTGTCACAGGATCGGCAGCATAAGTTGGAAGCGGCGGTGGCGGTGGAGCCGGTGGTAAAGCCAGTGCCTGGCCCGAAGGATTGCTTGCCCTTAAACAAGCTCCCAAGACCCAAAGCTGTTGACCATCATGCCAGGTTTCAATAACCTGGAAATCTTTGACTTCAGCCACTTTAAGATGGGTTCTCAAAAGCTGAATTGATTGGGTAGTCGCTTCCATCAACGCATTGATGTAGGCTTCGTCACTTTTTTTGACCATGACGGCTGTGCCCACAGACCAAACAATGTCATCGCCCCACACTGTTTTTTGCAGCCAGGACGGCGCTTTTGTTTCTTCCTGCGCTAAGGCAAAAAGCGCCAACATTGAAATTATCAAACAACCCAAAATCACTATTTTTTTCATGGAATATTTTCCTCCTTTATTAGTTTTCCATGTTTTTTCAACTAAAAAATGGTATCTTAGACTATAACATACCATTTGAGTTCTGTCAAGCTATTTAGTATCTTTTAAGGTTAATATTGGATAAAGACCAATTAGTAAAATCAGGCCTAAAAGGATAAATAAATAATTGAATTGAGAAAAATATGTAAGGATAACAGCCATAATTGGCGCTACTAAATACGCCAATGGGATTGTAGATCTAAAGGAATTAATTATATCAATATTTTCAACATCAACTTTTTTGAAAAAATAGGTTTCTCTCATGATTTCTACTATGCTAGCGCCTGTTCTGCCTAAAAATAAAATTATGCCCCAAAAAATCAAACTCACTCCAGTAAAATATCCCATTATAATAGAAGAGATAGCCATTAAAATCATGCCAATAATTAGCATTTCTTTCTCACCCCAATATTTGTCAGCTAAATACCCGGCAGGATATTCAAATACCACGAATGGGATTAGCATAAAAGTGAAAATAATGCCGATTTGTTCCCAGTTTAAGCCAATATTTTGATTTAAATAAATCGGTCCATAAACAACTTCTACTGCATAAAAAAGCTGAATTAAAAAGGAAACATAAAAAATTTTACGAAAATCTTTGTTTTTTAAGATTTGGGTTAAGGTGTTATATAGTTTGAATTGTTTTTTAGCATAATGATTGCCAAAATCTTTAAAACGTAAATAAACAATGATAAGCAGTACTAGGTTGAGGATTAAACATATATAAAAAAGAGGGATAAAATTAAAATAATGTAAAATTTCGCCGGCTATAAATGGTGAGACAAGCCAACCCAAATTGTAAATAGTAAAATAGGTTCCTCTGGTTATGCCAGTTGTTGAATTTTTGGTAATAGCTTCTAAGAAAATATCCAAATTTATAAAAGTTAATATTAGCGAAACTATAAAAAAAATAAAAGCTAAGCCGATTAAAAGCGGGCTGGCATCAATGATAAAAATAATAAAACAAAATATACGGAGGATAATGCTGACGATTGCGGTTTTAAAATTACTATATTTAGCAATAAGATTTGGATATAAATTGGTAATAATAAAAGTAATTAAATAAGCAATGAAAAAAATCAAGCCAACAAGTGCCAAACTTAGATATTGGTTTAAATAAGTTGATTGCGTATAGGCGAATAAAGCATCGCTGACAGCAAAAATAAAAATAGCCAGATATAATAATCTGAATTTATGATTTGTTCCTATGGTTCGTAATGTCATGTAAAATGATTAAAATTTGTTAATAATCCTACAAAACTACAAATCTATATACAAAAGTTACAAAAAGTAATTTGTGAATTGAGTTATTTTACTAACCCCGAAATTTTTGTATAATTTGTAGATTATTCGTAATTTCGTAGGGTTTTAATAATTATGCCTCCTCCAAGCACTTCCCCATTTTTATAAAAAACAGCTGACTGTCCAGGTGTGATCGCTCTTTGTTTTTTTATAAATTTAACTTGATAAATTTTATTATTAACCTTGGTAAGAATGCCTTTTTCATTTTTATGCCTATAGCGAATCCTAACTTCTAATTTGGCAGGCAATTTTATTTTTTGCAGCCAATTAACTTCTGTTAAATACATTATATCATTAAATAAGGCTGGATGTGTATTTTCTTTGGCAACCACAACTTGATTTTTGGTAAAATTTAAATCAACCACATACCATGGTCCGCCATTTAAATCCAAACCTTTGCGCTGGCCAATGGTATATAAAGCAATGCCTTGATGTTTACCTATTTTTTTGCCTTCAGTGTTAATAATAGCTCCGGATTTTAATTTTAAGTAGCGCTTCAAAAATTCCTCTGGAGTTTTTTCAGGGATAAAACAAATTTCCTGGGAATCTCGTTTGGCAAAAACAAGTAGATTTAATTTTTGAGCGATTTTTCTAATTTGCTCTTTTTTGTACTGGCCAACTGGAAAAAGACAATGTCTTAAAATCTCTGGAGTTAAACGATATAAAAAATATGACTGGTCTTTGACTTTATCCTTGCCTTCCAGTAGATGAAATCCTTTTTTGTCTTTTTTGACCTGGGCATAATGACCTGTTGAAATAAAATCACAACCCAATGCCTTAGCTTTTTCCCAGAATAAACCAAATTTAATAAACTGATTGCAGCGCACGCAAGGATTTGGGGTTAATCCCCTCTTATACTGGTCCAAAAAATCAGTGACAATATATTTTTTAAAATCTTGATCTAAATTAAAAGTGTAAAGCGGAATTTTTAATTTTTCAGCCACTAATCGCGCATCTACCTTGGCATCAACTGAACAGCATTTATTGGCAATGGTTTGTTTTTCAGCATAATGAGGGTCAGACCAAAAATGCATAAAAATACCAATGACATCATAGCCTTGTTTTTTTAATAAAGCGGCGGCAACTGAGGAATCAACACCGCCAGACATGCCGACAGCGACTTTTAATTTATGTTTTGTCATATATTAATTTTATCGGTTTTGTGACTATTTGGCAAAATTTTTAAATAGATTTTTAGATTATAGCGTTATAGATTATAGTTTTTTCTAAAGAAAAAACCGCTGGGCGAACCATGCGGTTTTAGATTTTTATTTTTTGTATGTACCCATAGTAATATGAGCTTGTATAGCGCTTAAAGATCTGGCTGAAAATCCAGAAAAGCAGTTAGCAATTTCCTTTGGGTTACAGCCAGATTTTAATAGTTCGATGGCTTGTTCTTTGGTGATCAGTTCTTTGTCCGTAGTTGGCTTAATTTCTTCAGGTTTTCTCAAAACCTTCTTTTTCCTGACTTTATTTCGTGGCTTCTTTTCTATTTGATTATTATGCTGGGTGTCTTCGAACTCAAGATCTTGATCTTTTTGCATTTGAGTGGAAGAGCCGAGAAAGATGCGCTCGGGAAGTTTATCCATATTTACATTATTACGGAGACAATTTGCCAGGCTTGTGTAAATAATATGATAAACTTTCTTGAAATTTTTAATTTGATTTGTGTTAATTCTTAAAATAGTGTCTTGGGAGTTTTTTTTGATTGAGAATATTTTATGAGCTTTTCTGATGATATGCTCATAATTTACTAGATGATACAAATCAGTTTCCATTGGCGTGCCGTTTGTACTGATGTATTTGTATCGTTCTATGTGATTTACGTAGTATGGACGAACTAATAACAAAATTATGGAATAGATAACATTTTGAATTGCAACGTCATTACCATACCGATTGAATTGGAATTCATTTACAAGATGATATATGAAATTGTCCTGATGATGAGTAATTAGAATTTCGAATGAGCTTGGATCAAGAATATTTTCGCCTTTTTCTTTATATAATGCATCTAATTTTTTTGTGTACTCACTGCTGTCCGGATAGCAAAACAACAAAGGAGTTCCTTGGCAAAATGATCTTCCCCAATCGCCGTAAGATAAGTAGACCATTATAGTTGTCGTAAAGAGATCTCTTGCTTGAGAGATGCTCAAATCAATATCACTTGTGTTGATTATTCGCTCAAATGATTGTAGTAGTTCATTAGATGATCTTAGCCCATTTGTAGATTTTTCTGTCTCCATACACTTTAAAACCTGAGCATTGCTGATTAGCAAATCTTGCTCCCAGCTCTCTCTCCTTCCCAAAGTGTTGATGATAAGAGCAGAATTACCGTGTGCTAAAAGTTGTCTGTTCGCGATTAAGCTAATTGATTTCAAAATATTTGCATTCTTTTTGCATTTATAATCTAAACTTATAATGCGAAAAAATCTTTCATCTGTATCTTGAAAATATTCGTAGTCCCAGCAATTTTCCACTGTTACGCCGAGATTTTGATTTTCAATTCGTTGGGCAACAATTGGGTCTTGTTCAAGTATTGTAATATTTTTTCTTAAGATACCCAATTTATCGTAAACTTCTTTAATTTCAAGTGCTTCAGGCGTTTCTAAACAAACAATTTTTAATTGGGTTGGCTTATATGATGCCTCCTTGATTAAATGTTTGTTAATAAATTCACGAATTTTTTCCCTAGATAATCTCTTGGCAGGATCATCATATGATTCCATAGGTTATATCCTCCTTTTCTTTAGTTTTCAAGGTTCTGCTTGATTAATAAAATTAGCAAAAATGACAAAATTTGTCAATAGAAAAGGCGCTTCGTATGAAGCGCCTGATTTTAGTAAGTTCCCATTGTGAGATGTGCTTTTAAAGCAGCAATTTGCATTATTGTCCAGCCATCGTAACTTTGGGTAATTTCTTTGGGAGAATATCCCATTTTGAGCAGTTTGATTATTCTTTGTTTGCTGGGATAAGTCCCCATTGTTAGATGAGCAGAAAATGCTGCTAATTGCATTTTGGTAAAACCAGTATGCTTCTTTAGAATTTCAATTGGTGTTTTGCCTTGGCGTAAAAGCATGATTGCAGTATTTTTATCAATTTTTGTTCTAGCCATTAATTCCTCCTTTGAATTCAGATATTATATTCTTACATAAAATTATTTTTCTGTCAATTAAAAAACCGCCTCGGCATTATGCTTCGGCGGCTTTGTTTCTAGGCCATAAGACCAGTAGAGTAATTATTCCGCATGGGCAGATAAACATCCAAATCGGATAAATCATGATTGAAAATTTTATTGTTTCAATCGCAAAGATGTTTACCAGATTTCCTGTGGAAAAAAGAGTCCAGGCAAGCTTATCTTCTCCTTCCGGATTTTTATAAGATTTACGCATGGTTGGTAATCCACCTAAAGTATCCATGGAAAGATTGATGAGCAAAGCGATTAGTGGATTTTTAAAACTGATCCAAAGGACGATGCTTAAGGCAGAAATAATCAAACAGTAACGGTCAAAGCGATTCCAGCCACCTTCTCCATAAGGGATTGAAAGAAAAGCAATTGTTAAGGGGCCGATAATATAGCTGACTGGCACCCAAATTGTGTTACGTGCGCCTGAAGAAAAATAACTGGCTCCAAGCATTAAGCCGACTGCTGACCAAATCCACCAGCTGGCGCGATTTGGTTTGGTCTGTTTTCTCAAAATAGCAATAATGTATGGAAGAAACGCGCAGAGTGAAATGATGCCTGCTAATTTCCCAGCTATTACAGATAGATTCATGATTAACCTCCTTTCAAGGAACTTTAATTTTTTACCTTATCATCGTTTTAATATTTTGTCAAACATACTTTGAAATTAAAAACCGCCGCATAGAGTGCTGTGCTAGGTGGCGGTTATTGACAATTGTATGCTATTGTTTTAATTTTCATCTAGGTCAAGCTTAATTGCCTGCAGCAGGTCTTGGGTTAGCGCCAGCGACGACCCTTAAAAAAGAACTGCGAATGCAGACAAACCGTATTCTGGATATTCGGTTGCTTGAACTAAGGTTGCTGGCACAACCCCGCGGATAATCTTTAAAAAAAGATATTGAAGCGGGGTTTTAAATTTCTACTAATTGATAATCATTTTTTGACTTTACGCCAATGCCCAGTTCAACTGCGTGTTTAATTTGAGTTAATGCCCAGGGATCAGTGCCTAGTTTATTATTTGCTTTATAACTTTGAATAATTTTAATTCCTTCAATATCAATGGCAACCATGTCATTTGAGGCCATTAAAACTTTGGGTTCTTCAAGCTTGCCTTTGTCTGGTCCGCCTTCAGTAAAACATTTTCGGCCATCCATGATGATTAGAGAGGGTTTAATAACAGAGGCAACCTCAGCAACTCTTTCCTGTAGATGATTTAAATGTAAGAGGCTTCTTTGTGAAGGCTTGAGCATGCCAATATTTATTTTTAAAGCGCCTGTATAAGCAGCCAAGAAATGAGTTTTTAAACAAGGCAGTAAAATAATCTTATCTACCTCTTGAACTATTTTAGGAATCTTGATGCTTTTAAAATATTTTCCGCCGGGAACATTAACTTTAACCCAATCCCCTGTTTCAAAATTATGCCAAGTGACATTAAATTTTTGCATCACTTCAGGCGCGCCAATATCATGGCAAACCTTTTCAGTATTTAAAAAATAGGTGCATGATTCACCTACTATTAATTCTTTTGGCTTAGCTTCAGAAAATATTTCAATCACAGCTTGAAGGAAATCTATGGATGTTGAACCAGGAAAAGGATCAGAGGTATTGAAATTGGGTTTTAATAAAACTCGGTCAGTGGGTTTGATGAAATCTGAAAGATTGCCGATGATTGGCTGGATTAATTTATGGATGTCGGTCTTAAGTGAGTCTGATGATTTGGTTTTAGTTACTAAATACATGTAAGGAATTTTTAATAAATAATTTTTAATTTTTAAATAATGAACTAATTTATAATGTATTAATTATTATATTAAACATTAAAAATTCACTAAAAATTAATAATAAAAAATTAGAAAATAGTACGTTCTTTTGTCGTTTTAATAATTTTTAATGCTTCTTCAGCAGTATTTACCACAGTAAAAATTTTGCGGTCCTTAGGCATAACTGTTTTGTATTCTTTGATCATTTCTTTATCAATCCAGTTAACAAATGGCTGCCAAAAAGCCTTGCCCACTAAAATAACAGGTATTTTTTGCATTTTACTGGTTTGGATTAAAGTTATTATTTCAGTAACTTCGTCTAAGGTGCCGAAACCGCCTGGGAAAAAAATATAGGCTTGGGCTGAAGCAGCTAACATAACTTTGCGGGTAAAGAAATAAT
This sequence comes from Patescibacteria group bacterium, assembly GCA_041651155.1. Classification (NCBI taxonomy): domain Bacteria; species Patescibacteria group bacterium. The sequence goes on from JBAZJU010000003.1 coordinate 70,234, forward strand.
AAAAACCTTTGCTTTTGGCTACATAGGGATTTGTTCTTTGTTCCATGGGTAACTGAATGTTTATGCCCACTGATTTTGCAGGATTAATGCTAAAAGCGCCTTTATTGGCTGATTCCATAATGCCTGGACCTCCGCCAGTAATGACAGTATAGCCGTGTTTTGCCAAAATTTTTCCTAATTGTTCTGCAACTTTGCCCCATTTTGTATCAGTGCCTAAATGAGTGGAGCCATAAATTGTCACTTCTTTATGGAATTGGGATAAAAATTCAAAACCTTCCACAAATTCCGACATAATGCGAAAAATGCGCCAGGTAATATCGCTCATCTTTTGTAAATGAATTTGTTGTTCCATGGGGTGGAGAGGGACTTTGATTTTCTTTTTGGTTGGCATAGGGATTTAGGTTATACAAGGTTTTATTATGTTATATAAAGTTTTATGAGGTTTCTAAACCACTGATTTAAATTCACTGATAACACAGATTCTAATTTTCAATTCAGTGCAATCTGTGAAAAAAATCCGTGGTTCATATCTACATTATAGCATTTTTCTATTTCCTTTTAAAATTTTTGGTAAGCCGGTCTGCTGAAGCTAATATACTAATTGATTACTAATAATACTAATTATTTCACAGGTGATATTAGTATCATTCGTATAGCATTGGTACATTAGTATCATTATTTCCGTTTGAAATTTTTGGCGAGTTGGTCCAAAGTTAATTCCATAATAAATGGCCGGCCGTGCGGACAAGTATTGATTTTATCCATCATGACCATGACATCTTGGAGCAATTTAATCTGTTCAGCTGGCTCTAATTTGTCTTGGAATTTAACCGCAGTTCTGCAGGCAGCGTATTTTATTACTAAATCTTTTTTCTCATCAATTGATTTGGCCGAATTAAAATCATGCTCTTCCAGATCATTAATCAGGCCCAAAATTGTTTGTTTAATATCCAGTTTGTCTAATTCCTGCGGTACGGCATTAACGATAAATGAATTGTTACTAAAAATTTCAATATCAAATCCTAAATTTCTTAAAAATTCTAAGCTTTGATTTAAAATTTCAATTTCGCGATGCGATAATTCAAGAGTTAAGGGCAATAAAAGTTTTTGGCTTTTAATATTATCAGTTGCAAATTCATTTTTAAATCTTTCATACAGAATTCTTTCAGCCGCGGCATGCTGGTCAATGATGAGCACGGCGCTTGGCGCTTCTATCATTAAATAAGAGTTATGTATTTGCCCAATCAAGCGCCAAGCGCCGATCAACTGCGGTTCTTTTTCTTCTGCAAATTCCCCATTTAAAATCTGTTTGGAAAATTCCAAAGCCTGTGAAACCTGGCTGGGCTGGGAACGAATATTTTTAAAAGTCGGCTGATAAGAAATTGAAGGCTTATATGTTTCTTGAGCTTGTGATTTTAAAGTAAATTTCCTGGTAGGAACTGATTTATCCTCAAATTGCTGAGTTAAAATATTTTCAGCCAGACATTTTTGCACTGCTTTCATAACTGTAAGATAAACTTCCTGTAAATTTTGGAATTTGACCTCTGTTTTGCGCGGGTGAACATTAACATCAACTAATTGAGGTGGTAAATTTAAATTTAAAATAAAAGTGGGATAAAGTTCTCTAGGAATTAATGTCCCAAAGCCTTCTTTAACTGCTTTGGCAATTATAAAGTCATCAATGGCGCGTTTATTAACAAAAATAAACTGAGCCTTACGATTGTTTCTGGCAATTTGCGGCTTGCCAATAAAACCAGAAATCTCAATTGTTCCCTTTTGGTTTATAGCCAATAAATGTTTGGCAATATCCTGGCCTAAAATTTGTTTTATGCGTTCTGACCAAACATTTGTTTTGGGCAAATTAAAAATCAGCTTGCTTTTATGAGTTAAATTAAAGCTGATTTGCGGATTAATTAAAGCAAATTGGGTGATGAATTCTAAAATATTATTATATTCAGTGTTGGCTGACTTTAAGAATTTTTTACGCGCCGGTACATTATAGAATAAATCCTTGATAGTAATTTTAGTTCCTTGGGGACAACCACATGGCCCAATCTCTAATTTTGAATCTCTAATTTCTAATTTTGCGCCTTCAATCCCCTCTTTGGTTTTTGTTTCTAAAGAAAATTGCGAGACAGCAGAAATACTGGCCAGTGCTTCACCGCGAAAACCCAAGGTCTGGATATTAAAAAGATCTTCTATTTTGGAAATTTTAGAAGTTGCGTGGCGTTCAATGGCCAGTTTGGCATCATCTGCTGTCATGCCAGAGCCATTATCTAGGATAGATATTAAATCAATTCCCCCGTTTTTTATTTCAATATTTATTTGATCGGCCTGCGCATCAATAGAGTTTTCAACTAATTCTTTGACAACAGAAGCTGGGCGTTCTACTACTTCGCCAGCAGCGATTTTATTGATTAAGTCTTGGTCTAATTTTTTTATTTGCGGCATAGAGAATATAATTTATACCCTGCTTTAGCAGGTAATTTAGCCCACTTCCGCAGTCGCTTACGCTATGGCGGACAAGAAAGTGGGGTATAAATTAAATAATTTTATAATCATACTTTATCAGTTTTTAAACATCAAATCAAATTTAAAAGGACTCTCAGTTGAGAGCCCTTGTGCGTTTAAACAATCGCTTTGGCCAGAGGAGTGACTTTTTGAAATTCCGTTTGATGGAAAATTTTATGTCCTCCAATCTGGGCGGATCGTAGTACTTGTAATTTTTGTGGCGAATCACGAGTGCCAGATATTCACTGGCCACGTAAACTACCAGGCAAATCAGGGCGAAAAACAGATAAGCCTTGATTGCCCAGATCAAACCTCCAATAAACATCTCGACCTCCTTTTGGGTTAAAAAAATTCATTAAGTCTATAGCATTTTGGTCATTTTTTGATAGCGCCAAGTCTTCTCAAATCTTCTAAGGTTGCCACCTCAGGGTTTAAACCGAAGCGCACACATTGTAGTTTAAAAATGCTAGTTGTGTTTGGATCCAGCTTGTTTTGGATGCAACCCAACATTAAAAAAGAAGTTTTTTGAGGATCAAGCCCTCTTTTTTGACATTCCTCTTTAAAATTTCCGTCATATAAGCTACTTGAAATCATGCTCCCTCCTTTTAAAAAAGTTTTGCAATCAGTTCCCTCAGGACGTTTTTTAGATACGGAGCAGTTATGACTGTAACTACTACTGGCCATAATGAGTTTAGTTCATAACCTCTGATTGCCTCGTAAATCCCGAAGATGGCCATGTAGATTATTAAGCCGAAAATTATGGCTAAGTAATCCATCAATGCCAATGCAGTTTTGTCCTGTTTGGGCAAAATTGATTCCTCGTCAATAAACGTTTTTTCAGCCATTTCTACCTCCTCGTTTTTTAAAATAACATGCGTATTGCTTCCAGAGGCAAATTTTTTGCCTGTCTGAAGCTCTCACGAAGCGGACGGCGTTCAACCAGCGATACCATTATTGTTCCGCCAATGATGGCGCTCACGTATACAACCGCGCAAAACCCAGCAACTTCAACGACTGTCAACATAATTTTGTCTCCTTTAGTTTTGATTCATGGAGTTTAGCATATAAATTTCCTTCTGTCAACCCTACAAAACTACAAATCTTATACAAATTTTACAAAAAGTTAAGTATTACTGCGCTTTGGGTTAAAATTTTGCTTACTCATCAGATTCAGTTTTTCTCACCAAAGCGCCTTAAAATTGTATTTTGTATTATTTGTAACTAAATTCGTTTTTGTAGGAGTAAAAAAGCCGCAAGCGGGTGCCTGCGGCGATTTTTGCGTATTTTACTGTTAGTTGATTGGCGCATACACAGATTCAATATTATCAATTGGAATTATCCTGTGATGTTCAAGTTCAACATTTTCATCATCCAATAGTTTTGTTACTTTCCTGATTAATGTAGCGCCACCAAAATATAGTCCCTGATTGCCAATAGGAATAATCATATTGGGTTTAGGTTTAGTTACAACCATTAACGGTATTTCTGACCCACAAAACTTTTTTAGCATACCTCTTATTTCTTTCGGATTATGCGCTTCTTCATTTTTTTCAGACATTTTATCCTCCTTTTTTTGTTTTTTTAGCTTAGCAAGGTGTTTAAATTTTGTCAACCTTATGTACAAATTACAAATTTTTTGCGAATATACAAATCAATCTCCATTAGTAAATTAGTACAAAATTCGTAATTAGTAGAAGTATAAAAAAAGCCGCAAGCGAGGTGCCTGCGGCGGTAGTTGCGTGTTCACATTCCAAGCTGTTCTTTGAAATTATTCTTGGAATAACCATTGGGAAGTAATTGTACGAAATTCTCAGCTTCCCGACGATTACCCGTAATGACAGCACTTTTGATGATTTTTTTTAGATAGGTCTTGCCATCGGGTAAAGCATTCGCTGCCTTAGAAGCAGTTTTCAACCAAGTGCCTTCTATTGGGTGAAAATTGGGCACGTAATCCTCTGCGTTTTTTCTGCAAATTCCTATTATTTTTTTAAGAATTGAAGTTTTTTCTATTGATTCCTGTAGAATTTCAGCTGCTGCTAAAGCACCGTTAAGCCAAAATAATGGTAGCGGTACAATGCATGCCGGTTCATTTGCTTCGTTCGTCATCCTTTCAAAACATGCGTCAATAAAACTTAGTAGACATGTCTGTTTGATGTCGCTTTGTTTAATCCTTACTGCACATCTGAGTGCAGGGATAAGTTTGTGTTCTTCTAGATAGTCTTCAAAGGCAAGAAATCTGTCTGAATCTTCCTCAGTTTGTATCTCATTTAATTTGACAAATTTTTTCCCTTGAATTTGTTGCTTTTCGGATTCTTTTTTTTCAATGTACTTTTGTGTTTCAGGTGAAAGCAATCCAGCCGTTTTTAAGGCCTCTGATATATTCATTATTTTCCTCCTTTGAAAATTTTTAGCTCAATAATTTGAGTATTAATAATATTAACATTTATTTCAGTTCCTGTCAATCCTTTGAGATCTTCAATTCATTTTCCAATTCTGCCAGTATTTCATAAGCTCGGTCAGTTAATGGTTTGGGTAGGCCAGCGAGTTTGGCGACTTCAATGCCATAGGAGCGGTCAATGCCGCCGGGAATTATTTTTCTTAAAAATATAACACCTGTTTCAGTTTCTTTAACTGAAACAGAATAATTTTTGGCCTTATCTAATTTATCTACTAAATCAATTAATTCATGGTAATGTGTGGCAAACAAGGTTTTGGCTTTGATATTTTTATAAATATATTCCACAATGGCCCAGGCAATGGAAACGCCGTCAAAAGTAGATGTTCCCCTGCCCAATTCATCCAGGACAATAAAACTTTTACTGGTTGCATTATTTAAAATATTGGCTGCTTCCTGCATTTCCACCATAAAGGTTGATTGTCCTCGGATAAGGTTGTCTGAAGCGCCTACGCGAGTAAATATGCGGTCTGTAAGGCCTATTTTAGCGCTTTGGCAAGGCACATATGAGCCGATTTGGGCTAAAAGTATAATTAGGGCTGTTTGGCGCAAATAGCTTGATTTGCCGCTCATATTTGGTCCGGTCAGTAAAATTAACTGATGGTCAGTATGATTAAATAAGCCATCATTAGGCACATAGGAGTCAGTTTGTAATTTTTCAATCACTGGATGGCGGCCATTTTTAATTTCAATTGCTTCGCCGTCGTTTAATTCTGGCTTAGAGTAATTATTTAGTAAAGCAATATTGGCAAAGTTTAGTAAAACATCCAGCTGGGCAATAATATAAGCTGTGTTTTGAATGGCTTCAAAATACTTTGCCACTTCATTTCTAATTTCCCAGAATAATCTTTGTTCCAGTTCTATAATTTTTTCTTCAGCGCCTAAAACCTTTTGTTCATATTCTTTCAGTTCTGGCGTAACAAAACGTTCAGCATTAACTAATGTTTGTTTGCGTGTGTAATCAACGGGCACTTGAGCTAAATTAGAATTAGACACTTCAATATAGTAACCAAATATTTTATTAAATTTAACTTTGAGTGAAGAAATGCCGCTTCTTTGAATTTCTTTAGTTTGTAAATCTTTGAGCCAGTCCTTGCCTGAACGACTAATCTTTCTTAATTCATCAAGTTCAGCATTATAACCATCAGCAATCATTTCGCCTTCGGTAATTAAAAGCGGTGGATCTTCAGCAATTGATTTTTGGATTAAATCAACGACTTCTTGGTGTTCGTCTAGATTTTTATGGCAAAGTTTTAGTAGTTTAGAATCACAATTATTAATAATGCTTCTTATTTGCGGCATTAGCATTAAAGAATTTTTAAGATTAACTAAGTCCCTGGCATTTGCTCTTTTACAACCTAGCCTGCCTATTAATCTTTCTATATCCGAGATATTTTTAAATTCGCCTTTCAAATTTTCACGCAAATCCAGATTTCTATAAAATTCTTCAACTGCGTCTAGTCGCTGCTGGACTTTGTCCAAATTAATTAAAGGATGTAAAAGCCAATTGCGAAGCAATCTGCCGCCCATGCCTGTTTGAGTTTGATCAAGGATGGAAATTAACGAACCTTTTTCTTCAAAAAATTGGAATGTATATAAAAGTTCTAAATTTCTGATAGTCGCCTCATCTAAAATCATGTAGTCAGAAAGATTATAAAGAGAAAGCTTATTTATGTGTTCCAAACTTGTTTTTTGGGTGTCTTTTAAATAGTTAATTAAATTTCCAGCAGCTTCAATGCCGGTTAAATATTTTTCAACACCAAAACTTTGCAATGATTTAACTTTAAAATGCTCCAGTAAAGTTTCAGTAGCAGGATGAAATAAAGCAGGATAAAATAAGTTAAGATTGGAAATTTGTTCAAGTTTTGTTTTTAAATTTAAATTTTCATTTAGATCAGGAGTAATAATAATTTCTGAAGGCAAAATTCTATTTAATTCATTAATTAAATCATCCAGTTTATTTAATTCAGATAATTTAAATTCACCGGTTGTCAAATCAACAAACGCAATCCCCCACTTATTATCTTTATTAAATAAAGAGACTAAATAATTATTTCTTTTATTTTCCAAGATATTATTATCCAAAGTTGTGCCAGGCGTAATAATTCTAATTACTGAACGTTCAACCAGGCCGGGTAAATTAGGGTCAGTCATTTGTTCGCAGATAGCAACTTTTTTGCCAGCCCTGGTTAGTTTGGCAATATAACCATCAGCCGCATGGTAAGGAATGCCGCACATAGGGGTTTCATTAACAGTGCCTTTATTACGCGCTGTGAGCGTGATATTAAGTATTTTAGACGCTTCTAAGGCATCTGGACCAAACATTTCATAAAAGTCGCCCAAACGAAAAAAGAGAATGCAGTCTTGGTGCTTTTCTTTGATGGCACGGTATTGTTTGAGCATGGGGGTGAGTTCGGACATAAATATTTTGATAACTGATTGCAGATTACTGATTTCAGCAAAGAATCTTTAATCAGCAATCCGAAATCTGTAATCGTAGATACAATAAATCTACCAATTTTTACCTTTTTTGTAAATAAAAAAGGGCGATGTGATTCGCCCTAGATGTGTCCGCCTTCCCAAGCGCTTCGGTACTCCCCCGAAGTATTACAAGCCCCTTTTTTTGACATGGGTTGGTCAAACTGCAACTTGTTACTCGGGTTTAACCTCATTGACAAGGTTTGGCCTTTGGCCCTCTGGGTAGATTGCAAACTCTATGGCTAAGAGTTTCTCAATACTGCAATTTCCCCATTTTCTACTTTCTCGCTCTGCCTGGCATTCTCGCGTGAAGTACTCGCAATCTCTGTCACAGCATTCCTGGTGGCGAAGGATTTCTTCAGCCAACATTGATTCTCCTTGAAAGTTCTTGAAATGTGCAACTTTTAGGAGGTGGAACTGAGTGCAATTGCGAGTGCAACATGGGCAGGGATCCTCGTTGCACGTGCCGTTTCCGTAACATTCTTTGGGGCATGCATATTGGCTGGGATCAAGCTGGCAAATTCTGCCGGCTTTTTTAAGATCCCCTTCGGGAACCTCTTGTACGGGCAAGCCCACGATTTTGAGGGTTTGAATAAAATATTCGTAACCCCCGTGGCCTATGACTGCTCTGCTTTCTGACATGGCTCTCTCCTTTTCTGGTTAGGGTTTTGGGGTCAATCTGACCTTAGGATTGATTAGGATCTTTTAAATCATGAGTTCGTTTTTCACAGATTTTAAATTTTGCAGATCCCCAATCCAGAAAAGTGCCATCTTAATAAGACAATATAACAAATCTTTGAGAATTTGTCAATAGTTTGCCCAAATAACATAGTTTGCCCAAATAAAAGAGAGAGAATCAGTTGACTCTCTCTCGCCCTCAAGGTAATGCTAGCTTAGCCCCTTTAAATGAGCCACGCTCATTCACCTCGTTTTGCCAAGGTGACTCTTGTTCCTTAAGGGATATAAACTTTTTAGAAACTCGTCGCGAGATCCCCACTAACTTCGACGAAGTGATTTTTTTATAAGAACAACGGAATGATAGATTATTGTCTCAGCTCGTTAGGCCTGGGCATTTAAGGGTTTTACCTTAAACGACAATATGTGTGGGGTTGCCCTGCTTGGGATAACTTCCACGTCACATGACGTGCAACTCTATTTCTAGAGCCTAAAAATAGATTAGCATATCTTTAAAATTTTGTCAAGCCCGTTGTAGATAATTTTTGCCCAAATAAAAGAGAGAGAATCAGTTGACTCTCTCTCGCCCTTAATAAGGGATATAAATTTAGTTTGTCGGGCTGTCTTCCTCAACCGTCTTGAGATCTGGCATCTCACTTAGGCTGATAGCAAGCAACCATCTTGCCTTTTTCCTTAATTTGCGGATACGTGTCGCATCCTTCTCAGAAAGTGGCTTTGACATTAGCTTCCGTAATTCCTCATCATTTAATTTCCTTGTATCCAACATGATCAATCCTCCTTTTCATCATCGGGTTCATTTTTCTCACGTTCCATTTGCTCAAGATTGGAAGCAAGCAAGCCTCTATCGGCTTCTCTTATCTCACGTAACCACTGCACTTCCTCCTTGGACATTGGAGCAAATATCAATTTGCGAAGCTGTTCATGGGTTAATTGTTTCGTTCTACGCATGATTCTCCCTCCTCGTTTTAGGCAATGCACCAAAGATGCACGCCAAGTTAAGGTTGCTGTTTCGGAGCCTACTTTCTCTATTTTTTTTACAGCACCCGAGGAGGTTTTAAAATGGGGGTCAAAGGTGACCCCCGCACAAATTTTTGCCCGAACTTAATCAGGTTCCGATTCGGTTTCCTCGCGATCCATGTCAAAAAGATTACGTGCCAAAAGCCAGCTATCAGCTTTATCAGCTTCGCGTAGTCTCTCCGCGTCCTCTTTAGAAAGAGGCTTAAACAATAATTCACGAATTTGTTCAGCAGTTAGGTTTTTAATATCTGACATTAAGAAACCCCCTTTCAGGCATTTTTTGCCTTGTTAATGGTTGCCGTTTAGAAAACTACTTCTTTTTTTCTTTCGGCTACCGAGGAGGTTTTAAAATGTAATATAAATGTACTTTGTTAAAGCAGTATAGCGCATTTTGAAAAAATTGTCAACCCAGCACTTCGCGAAGAGCTGGGTCAATGGTTTAGCAATTTAAAAAGCGAAAACGCACCTTTGTCCTCACGTCATCCAGAGCGAATCGTGGGATCCTTGAAATCAAGGATTCTTCACTCCGTTCTGAATGACAAGGGGGCGTTTTCGCTAATTTTTAGGCGCATAAGTATAGACATTCCTTGCATTCCAAAGTAAATAGCCATAAGTACCAGCTTGCGAGGCGGCTTTGATTTGTAAATCAACCATAGCCGGCGTATATATTGCTCCCATATTAAAATCTTGCAACCAAGGTCTGATTTTAGCGCGCACGTTTTCCACTACTATAAGGCTTTCTTCACCTTTGGTTAAAGCATAGTTTACAACTTTATAGGGCTCAGCAGCTGGATTTTTTATATTCAAATATCCGCTGGGATAATGAGAAGGATAAACCATAGGGCAAACATAATCAAAATAAAGCGCCGCATCTTCTATTTGCTGGCCAATATTCATATCATCTGTTCTTTCAGTAGTAAAGCCAAATAAATCAGCGGAAATATAGGCCGGTTCGGTTTTTAAATTTTCATACAAATACTTAAAAAATTCTTTCATCACATAAGCCTTTGGCTTGCCGCCAAAGCCGGCAAATTTCATCTGCGCCATTGGACCGTCAGATGGAAAACGGATATAATCAAAATTCACTTCGTCAAATCCGAGAGAGATCGCTTCTTTGGCAATATCTAAATTATATTTCCAAACCTCCTGATTAGTCGGATCAGCCCAGGCCAAACCTTTATAATCGTGCCAGACGCCGCCAGTACTGCTATTCTGAACAGCCCAAGTTGGCTTTTTATTAGTTAAAGCAGGATCTTGAAAAACAGTCTGCCTGGCAATGACATAGATATTATTATCATGCAGTTTTTTTATTAAACCAGGCACATCTTTGATTAAATTACGATCTGTTTGCAATTGGTTGACCAAATCAATTTGGCTATCATAAGCAATTACTCCGGAATAATCTTTTATGTCTATAACCACTGCATTTAATGCGCTGCCTTTCATAAAACTAATAATATTATCAATTTTGGCAGATGACCCCGCACTGTTAGAAGTCAAATAAAGGCCTTTAATTTCTTTGGCAGCTGGTTTGGCTCTTTTTATTTCTTTAACTTTTTCAGTAATTTGCACATTTAAAGTTTTATTAATTTGGTTGCTTGTATTTTGGGCAAAAATTTCTGATCGACTAGTAAAAAAATAAAAGATAGCTGCGCCAATGGTAGCAACTAAAATAACATTTACTAAAATTAAAAATAATTTTCGCATTTATTTTAATCCTTTATCTTCATCAATTGTTATTTGCGCTGGTATAGTTGGGAATTCAAAAACTGTATTAATTGGCTTAATAACTTTATAATTTGTGAAATAAAAATTTTCCAAATTAATGACTTTTTTTTGCCAATCAGCTCCGTAAACTTCAGTTAACAGCGCCTTATCATTAATCGCGCTTATTTGGCCATTACTTACCACTAAATAAATATTTGGATCAGTTGGTGTTTGCATTAAACTGCCTGGCCGCAAAGTAACATTGCCGCCCAAAGGCGTTTCATAAAGCTTATTTAAGTCATACTCCATGATATCCGCCACGCTGATTTGCGCAAACCATGATTTATAGGTCTCAATGGTCGGGAAAATGTATCTCTTGCCATCCGCCCCATAATAGTAGATGTCGTTACTTTCACTCCTTTTAAGCTTATTAAACTCAGCTGAAGCAAATTTATAATTTTGATAATTAGCTGCTTGCTTTTTGGCATTATTAATTTGCTTGGTTTCACTATTTTTACCCAAGGTTAACAGGCCCATAATTCCGATTATACTTATAAAAAGAATTACAACGCCAATAATAAAATATTTATAGAATTTTTTCATAAAATTTTTAATTTAATATGTGCTTATAGTTTAGCAAAAAATACGATTTTTTCAACTCCCTTTTTAAAAAGCCTTGTTTTAACAAGGCCTTTACTGCTCCCTTTTTACAGTTTTTATAATAATCCATTTTTCTAATTTGCGAATATCAGCCAAAAGTTCACTTCTGGTTTTGGCATTTAAAGTAAAGCCAACTACAAATGTGTGGCCGTGTTTTGACAATCCAGCATAATCCCCCACTCTTTTTTCCTGCCTAAATTTGACTAAAGATTTTAATTCTTGGGCTTTTTTCAAACCCTTAATGGCAACTATTTTGCCGGATTTATGCGGCCAGAATTTCATAAAAACTGTCTGTAGATTCTTGGTCTTTTTTAAAACAGGTTTTTTGCCTAAATGGATTAATAAATCATTTAAATTGTGGCATAAGCCAAATGAGTAATAAAGAAGTTCTTCCCGAAACCCGCCTGTTCTGCAGGCTAATTCTATCACTTTCCAGCCTTTGGGCGTTTTCATTAATTCACAATGGACAGTGCAGGAACGCAAGCCAACTGCATGAATGGCTTTAGCCACGACATCTTGTGCTTTAAGCTCTTCTTCTTTCACTAAAACAGAAGGTGTAATTTGAGTGTACATGAATAAATCATCATAACCTGCGTCTTTCCCGGTTTTAATTTCAATGATCGGAGTATTATAAATTCTGCCATAAGAATTAACATAGGCATCAATAGAATACATCTGGCCCTCCATTAATTCCTCAACAATTATCTTAGGCTCTGTTTCAGCAAAATCTTTTTTATAAAGCGTATTTATTTTACGAAAAGCATCTTTTAAATTTTTTTCCAGTTCTTCTTTATAATAGCAATTAATAACCAGTTTGCTTTTGGATAAATTAGTCGGCTTTATAACACAGGGAAAACCGACTCGCTCAATAATTTTTTTTATGGTTACCTCTGTGTATTTTTTTACTCGGATAAATTTAGGTGTAATCTGCGGATAATATCTTTTGAAAGCTTTGCGCATTTCCAATTTATCATTAGCAATCAAAATTGAACGCGACGACGGATTTTTCAAATATGGGAATAATTCTACGACCCTGGCATATAAAGGCATGGGAGCTTCATATTTACAAATAGTAATGGCAATCTGGTTGTGATAATCTACCAAGGCTTTTTCTATCAACTCAATTTCGTCAATTTGGCAACGCACAATCTGGCTTAATAAACCCTGGATTTTGGGCTGGATTTTACGCTTAAGGCTGGTCAGCAAAAAAGGCCTGAATTTTTGGCCTAGCTCTTTTTCTAATTGTTTTACACTTTCAAGAATAGCGCTTGAAACAGTGCCGATAAATAAGATTATATCTTTTTCGCTTTTAATTTTACCATTGCTTGGTTTTGAGCGAGACAAGCCGTTAGGCATAAAATTTGTTTAATAAAAAACTTAAAAAGAGAAGTAATTTTTCTTCTCTCCAGCTATATTTGTTTTATGGTTAAAAAATCTCATATTTTCTTGCAAACACTGAAATTATAGCATTTGATTTTAAGCAAATCAATAAATTTTTGTCAATCCATTTATAACCATTAACGGCCTTAATTAATTTGATATACATAAATAGAAATATCATTTGGCCTGGGCTTATCAATTACAATCGGCTGCCAGCCTTCAACGAGAAACGCATATGAAATAATTTTAGCGCCGGGCTTTAATTCTCTGGCTAATTTTTGTTTCAATTTATTGGCAATAGTCGCAGGTACACCAAAAAAATATACAACGTCAGCATCTGATAAATTTTCTTTAAATAAATTTTTCCGTCTAAAAATTAGATTTTTATTTTTTATAAAAAATTGACGAAATTTACAAATTAAATAAAGAGGCAAAACTCTTTCCAAGCCAATTATCTGAGCTGAAGAATTTTTCTGGATATAAATGCTTACCCTGCCATTGCCGCAGCCAAGTTCATAAAATTTCTCACCAGGCTTTAACTCGGCTAGTTTAAGTATTCTGGGCAGATCTTTTTTCCTGGTAGGCACCCAGGGCGCAAAAGATATTGCTGCCAAGCCAAAAGAAAGAATAATCAAGAATAATACAAAGATAAAAATATTAAATATCAGCATAATCGTTTAATCAGCAGAATTATCATAAAGCCAGGCAGTTGTTTTTTCCTTCCTGAGCAATTTGGCCAGAGTTAAAGTATTTCTGGCAATTTGTTTGGCCTCTTCAATATAAGCCGGAGAAGTTACAATCGGCTTATCTTCGGCCGTGTCTAAAAGAACAGATGACATGGCATACATGTGGCTCCAAGATGGGAAAGCCATGCCATAATTGTTAAAAGTCATGAATAATTGGGAAATTAGCATACTAGCGCCTTCTTCATGGCCTGTGACAAAAATTCCAGCTGCTTTGCCAATAAAACGCTTTAAATATCCGCTGCCAGGAATTTTCGGCTCAGCCATTAATTCAACAAACTTAGTATGCTTAATATTCAATTCCCTATTCTTGGGATTTTTTGGATCAGCAGGTGCCAAACTGCCATCCAAACTAATACAGCGGTCAATAAAGGCCGCCATTAAAGTGGAGATTTTAAAATTATTAACTGGTGTGCCAAAAAGAATAATGTCGGCGCCCAAAACTTTATCATACAAAATATTACTCATATCATCACCTGCTTTGGTTCCTTTGGGATAGCAAGAACAATAAAAATGGCACTGAGTATTTGTTGTGGAATAACAGGCCCGGCAAGGCTGGATATTAAATTTGCGCAAAGGCAAAAGTTCGGTTTTTACGCCTAAAGTTTTTAATTCAGCTAAAGCCTTACTGACTAAAAATTCCGAACTGCTATTTTCTTTGGCCTTATCATTAATAAAACGCATTGAGCCCGTGATCCCAATTGCTTTAATAAATTTTGGATGCTGATTTAATTTTTTTGCCTCAATAATTGTTTTGGCGCGGATGTCTTTAAAGCGTTTAAGAATTTTATCGTCAATTTCTAAAAATGATTTCAAAAAATTATCAGTCAGGCTTGGCTCAATTAATTTTTCCCCGCAATAAGGGCAGAGTTTTTCATCAAGATAAAAAATCTTTTTATCTTTTTGGCAGACTGGCATAATTATAAAATTATTTTTAAAGTTTAAATCTCAAATTTTTTATAAATAAATTTTTTAACAAATTCAACTATTAAGAAATAGATTAAGGCAAAAATTATAATTATACCTGCTTGCCAATATTGCAAGAGCCCAAAATTAAAATAATAACGGATATTGGTAAATAAAATTAGGATAACCAATATGGTTGTAATCAGTGACGCGTAAAATAACATTTTGCTGGGTTTGCTTTGCCAGAACCACTTTTTCGTGCGGATCACAAAAATTAATAAAACTTCAGTTAAATACGACTGCCAAAACCAGCCAGCCTGAAAAACCGGGATAGAGGCATTGATTACAAAAATTAAAAATCCAAAGGTAACATAATCCATGACCGAAGACAATAAGCCAAAATAATTCATGGCTTGCCTGATTTTTTTAATATCCCATTGTTTGGGTTTTTTTAAATATTCCTCATCAACTTCATCAGTAGCGATAGCTAGCATTGGCATATCACTGAAAAAATTCAATAAAATTATTTGAGCTGGCAGCATGGGAATAAAAGGCAAAAATAGTGAGGCGCCAACCACAGTAAACATATTGCCATAATTTGAACTAATCGTGCAAAGAATATATTTTAAAGTATTGCCAAATGTTTTGCGGCCTTCCTTTATGCCTTCAGTTAAAATTCTTAAGCTTTTTTTGAGTAAGATAACATCAGCCGCTTCTTTGGCCACATCAACTGCTGTATCAACTGAAATACCAACGTCAGCAGCGCGCAAAGCAGGCGCATCATTCACGCCATCGCCTAAAAAAGCCACATTATGTTTGGCACTTTTTAAAGCCTTCACAATTCTTAATTTATGTTCAGGCGTTACTTTGGCAAAAATGTCAGTAGCAGCCACTATTTTTTGTAATTGTTCATCACTCATTTTATCAATTTTTTCACCCAAAACAATTGTTGTCAGATTAAGGCCAATCTCTTGGCAAAGTCGTTTAGCAGCCAGATCATTATCCCCTGTCAGAATTTTCACACTCACGCCTAAATCATTAAAAATGCGGATTGACTCTGCTGCGCTTTTTTTAGGCGGATCAATAAAAACCAAAGCGCCCAGCAAAATTAAATTTTGCTCATCTTTAATGGAATATTTTTCTTTAGCAGGGATTTCTTTTTTTGCAATTAAAATCAGACGAAATCCGTCGTCTTCCAATTTGGAAATTTTATTTTTTATTACGCTTAAATGCTTGCTTAAATTTTCTATTTTATTATTTAGTAAAATTGTATCGCAGATTTTAAGCATTTCTTCTATTGCACCCTTGCAAATCAATTCACGCTTGTTATTTTTAGCCAAAATCACACTCATGCGCCGGCGATAAAAATCAAAGGGCAGATTATCAATTATCTTATAGCCGTTTTTATGGCTTAAATATTTCTGGCTATAATCATAGATGGCTTTATCTAAAGGGTTGGAAGCAAGATTTTTTTCTAAGGCATAAGAATTGCACAAACTGCCTAAAAGTAAAATTTCCTCATTTTTTTTATCAGCAAAATCAAAATAATTTTTCAGTTCAATTTTACCTTCAGTTAACGTGCCTGTTTTATCAGTGCAGAGCACATCAGCATTGCCTAAATTTTCAATAGCCATTAAACGTTTAACAATTACTTGTTTTTCCGCCATTTTACGGGCACCGCGCGAAAGATTAATCGTTATAATTATGGGTAATAATTCGGGTGAAATACCTACAGCAATGGCTAATGAAAAAAGAAGCGCTTCCAGCCAGTTGCCTTTAAAAATTGCCAGAATTAGAAAAACAATAAATGAAAAAAAGATTATTATTCTAAATAAAAAATAACCAAAATCAGCAATGCCTTTTTGAAATTCTGATTGAGGCTCAATCTCAGTCATAAGGTTTGCTGTTTGTCCCAAAAAAGTGTTTTGACCAATGGCGACTACAACACCTTTACCAGTGCCTTGAACAATATGACTGCCGGCAAAAACTAAATTGGCAGCTTCTAATGGCTGTAAACATACTTTAAGAGTATCAGCGTTTTTTTCAACCGGAAAAGATTCTCCGCTTAAAACAGCTTGATTTATCGCCAGATCATGGGTTTCAACCAAACGTAAATCTGCAGGCACAATTGAAGTTACTTGTAATAAAACCACATCGCCTAATACCAATTCCGTAGCATTAATTTGTTTTATCTTTCCTTCTCTTATAACTGTTGTTCGTAAAGAAACTTTATTTTTTAATGTCTCAATAATCTTTTCTGAACGATATTCCTGGATAAAGGCTAAAATCGCAGACATAAAAACCATCACAAAAATAATAATGGCTGAAATATATTCGCCTAAAAATCCGGAAATTAAAGTCGCAATCAAAAGAATTATAATCAGCGGATTTTTAAACTGAGATATAAAAATTTTCCAGGCTGGCCTGCTTTTTTGGCCGACCATTTCATTTTTGCCATATAAAATTTGGCGCCTTTTGACTTCTTGGGTATTTAAGCCACGCGGCTCAGTTTTTAAGACGCGATAAACATGTTCTGGCTCAAAGTCAATAAATTTTAGAATATCATTATTGGACATATCTTAAATAATTATAGCAAATTTTGGACATAAATAAAAAACAGGGCAAAAGCATTTCCCTGTTTTTTTAAGTATATAGTAAGGTTAATTATTTAATAAAGCGCGGCTAAGTTTGCAGCCAATTTTGAAACTAAAATTTCTTCTGGTCCGGTGACAATAATCAGATTGTTTGATTTAGTCAAAATTGAAGCCTGGCTGCGGCCTTCAAGATCAATTATTTTCATTTCGCCATTATTGTAGGTCCAGTCTGTGGGCATTTTCCTCATAAAAACTGCAACTAAATTTGCAGTACTTCCCCAGGCAGTGCCTTGGGCGCCTGAAATTTTTTCATTAACCTGGAAATAATTATTTGGGAAATTACCAGTTGGAGAAGCAAAAAGGTCACCGCTGGCTTTGCCTGCTTTAACGCCTGTAAAACCAGCCTTGGTTAAGTCAGCTATTGTTACTTTAAATTCACCGGCAGAATAAGCAGGATAAGCCACTGGGGCAGAGATTAAAATCGGAGTTGCTTCTGTTGGCGCCGGAGTTTGCGCTAAAACTGTAGAGCTAAGCGCCAAACAGGAAAAAATTATTAATAAAATAAATAGCTTTAAAAATTTATTCATACATTTTTTAATTATTTATTAATACTTACATTGTAGCAAAAATTGAGCCTTTTGTCTCTGGAGTTATCAACATTTTAAATATTTTATCTTCCCATGATCTGTATTTTAGCTAGGAGCCGGAAATATTAATTTTAAAGAATTCTTTGCCCTTGCTTGCCCAATTATCCTTGGACAAGTCTTCCATTTCAATAATATAATCAGTAATCACCTTTTCTTTTTCAGCCCGATCTTCTAGTAAATAAATATATTTAGCAACCAGATTATAATGTGCCAGTTCACGCTCATTATCATCTTCAATTTGCAGCCATATATAATTAGTAAAAGCCCAGCGAATAAATTCAGGGTCTGCCATACCCTTGTTTATTTTTTCCAGCAATTCCTGCTGGCTTGCTTCTTTAGTTTCCCCGGTGTAAGCGCCCTCGGGAATAATGCCGGCAATGGGCTTAAGCAGTGAATTTATATTTTCATTCAATTTCTCAGGATTATAACTAATATCTTTAACGTCATAAGCCGGGCGCATTAATAATTGAACGCGTTCAGGATGACTGGCTAAATCAATTTTAACCATTTCTTCTGCCAATTTTTGAGTTTGATTAAAAGTAAGATCGGTATGCAATAGTTTAAAAATCACATAGCCCCAGGGCAAATTTACCTTAGAACTTAATTGCGGAGTAAATTTAATCATCATTTGTTTTATAAAAGTAGAATGGTTCCTTGCACGTTGCGGTTCACCAATGGCATAGCCCTGGCGCAGCCGCAGCCACTGCATGGTTTCAGCGGCCGGCAAATCAAGCTGCCTAAAAATGCCCATGGCCTGGGAAAAACCGATAAAAACCAGATAATCAGCCTTTTGTCCCAGAATTTTTTCAATTTGTTTAACGCCATAATCCAAGCCTCCGACTTCGCATGATTTTGAGACGTAATAATCAGTCGGTTGATGGCCGCTTCCCGGCAACGGCGCATAAGTACCGCGCGGCACTGCTGTAATTGTCACCCTTTGCTTTATTTTATTAATTTCAAGCAGCTGAATGGCATCACAATGTCCATTTGTTTCACCAATGCGGTTATCTAAACCAATAAAAAGTATTTTTACTATCCCATCTGCGCCAAAAGGATCTGTCTTCTCAGAATTTAGGCTTTGCAGTCTGCGTTCGTCAATCATAGCTTGAATTTGCTTTTCTTGCTGGCCGGCTCGTGAATTATTAGTGTGCGGCAAAGAAAAAAAATTCGCCACTTTTTGCCAGATAAAAAATGAGCCTAGAACGGCTAAAATTAAAATTATGATAATAATTAAAATTATTTTTTTCATATCATTCTTGATTATAGTTTAAGCCAGATTCTACCAAAATACAAATTTAAAAAAAGAAAGACCCTGATGAGTTTTTTATTCTTGCTCAGGGGTAAAATTAGTATCCGCTCCAATAATTGACCTGCTAATTAATATTTGATAGAATAACATAATCTTATATTAATCTAGTAGTTATGAATCCAGGCAATGTCATTATTCGTTTCAATGAAGTATTTTTTCACTATGATAAAAATAAACCCATTCTGGCAGGGGTTAATTTTTCTGTGCGCGAAAATGCCAAAATCACCATCATGGGTCAAAATGGCGCTGGCAAAAGCACTATTTTTAAATTAATAATAAATGAATTAAAACCTGGCGAAGGCAATGTATCTGTTACTCCAGGGACAACTATTGCCATTGCCGCTCAAGTAATGAAAAGAGAGAATTTAGCCAAAACTATTGAAGAGTATTTTAGCGAGGCATTTGCTAAAAAAAATTATGATCTGCCGAAGAAAATTAAAAAAGTTTTAGACATAGTTCATTTGGCTGCGCCGCTTGATAGAAAAATTATCCAATTTTCCGGAGGTCAGCAGGCGCGCCTGCTTTTGGCTTATGCTTTAATTCAAGAACCAGACATTTTACTGCTTGACGAACCAACAAACAATTTAGATGCCGAAGGTATCGAGCACCTCACCCAATTTTTAATGGAGTACCCTAAAACATGCCTGGTAATTTCGCATGATGCTAATTTCTTGAATACTTTTACTGAGGGCGTACTTTATCTTGATTCTCATACCCAAAAAGTAGCACAATATACGGGTAATTATTACGATGTGCTGCTAGAAATTGAAGCCCAAATAGAACGCGAACGCGCCCAAAATGCGCAGTTAAAACGCAGTATTCAAGATCGCAAAGACAAAATTAATTTCTTTGCCAATAAGGGCGGAAAAATGCGTAGATTGGCCAGTAAGTTGCGCGATCAAGTTGCAGAAGCTGAAGACACAATGGTTGCTGAAAGACAAGAAGATAAAACCATTAATAATTTTATAATCCCGGCTCAAACAGATATTCCCGGAGTTATTGCCAAAATAAAATCAATTGGCGTAATGATTGATCATCAGCCAGTTAAAAAAACACTTGCCAATCCTATTGAGATCAGAAAAAATACAAAACTACTTATTAAGGGACCAAATGGTATTGGTAAAAGCACTTTATTAAAAGCTTTGGCTGAAGGACAAGAAAAAGGCGCCCAAATCACCAAAGATATCAAAGTTGGTTATTATCAACAAGATTTTTCCGGACTTGATTTTAATAAGACTGCTTATCAGGCTTTGGAAGAAATGATGGAAATACCATTTAACCAGACTATTTATGCGACTGCGGCGCAATTTTTATTATCGTCAGAAATTTTAAGAAATAAAGTCGGTTCACTCTCAGAAGGTCAAAAGGGCTTGCTTTGCTATGCCAGATTTGTTTTGCAAAAACCCGGACTTTTAATTATGGATGAACCAACGAATCATATTAATTTCAGGCACTTGCCGATAATAGCCGAAGCCTTAAATAATTATAAAGGCGCTTTACTTCTGGTCAGCCATGCTTACGAATTTATTGACCAGATAGATATTACGCAAACCCTTGATTTGGGATCACTATAACAAAATTTAAAATCTTAACAAAAAAATCGCCTATGAAAATAGACGATTTTTTTGTAGAATTTTTAACAGACTGCTTATTTATTGAATAATTTCACCAACCAACCGAAAAGGCTGAATTTGCTCTCATTGGTTTTAATGAAATCATTAATCTTTTGCTGTTCCTGGGTCAAGACTTGAATTTGAGCCTGAAGCGAGGCTTTAGTTGCTGGATCAGTTGTTTTAGCTAATAAGGCGGTTAATTGGTTAATCTGATTTTGGGTTGTGACCATTTGGCTGCGCAACATGCCAAGATTTTTATAATCAGAACCTATTAAAAATGTGGTAATTTTACCCCTGCTATTAATTTTATCAATAGCCTGAGCCTCTTGTTCCTTGGTATCATTCTGCGCCTGGGCAATGGCCTTTACCTGGTCGCCAATTCCGCTTTTGTCGTTATTAGCCGCGTTTAAAAGATTTTGCACAAATGTGGCAACTGCGCTGCGATGTTCAGCTCCAGTGACACCTTTGTTTTCGCCCTTGTTCTCATTAACATTTTCATTGGCGTTTTGATTAGAATTTTCATTCAAATTATCATTCTCATTTTCATTGACATTGCGATTTGATTCGTTAAGATTACGATTTTCATTAAGATTTTGATTTGATTCATTTAAATTACGATTTTCATTTATATTAGCTCGTTTTTCGGCATTAATATTAGATTCATTAGATTTCGCATTGCCTGGATCTTCTGCTTTAACTATTATTGCCAGACAAAGAAATGTAACTATTATAAAAAGTGCAATAATTAAGGTAGTAATTTTAAATTTCTTCATATTTTTAAAATTAACTTATTAAAATTGATCGACCTTTCATTATCATTATACGATAAAACCGGCTTTATAATAAGGCAAAATTATGCACAGATATTTAAGCGGTTAAATAAGTATATTTTAATTGATACTATATTAATTAGAGCACACCATTTCTGATGTGCTCTAAATTTGCCAACTTGGAATGTTTCATCCATTTCTCTGGGGCAGTTGGAATGCCCGTGGCATTTTTATACCACCTGTTGTTTTCCACTTGCGTGGATGCTTGGATTGTACATCCGTTGGGGGTACAGCAGCAATTCCCAAAGAAACAACCCCTCATCAGTCTCACGCTTTGAATTCTGACTCGTCTGGCAGAAACCCACGTGAAAGACATTGTTTCTCAACGGATATGTCCACCACAAGCCGGGTCCTTGCTCTGATTTATTTTGGCCTGTCAGAGTAGGTTTTGGTGGTTGGTCCTTAACCGAGGCGAGATTCGTCAGGCCGTTTGAACATTCATAAGCACCTCCTTTTCGCCTTATCACTCGTCAAAATTTACTCTCTGTTATCTACTCCGCAAAAGTGGATTAACATGTTTCTTAAACTCATGAATGGCCTCATCCCATTCTCGCCGCGCCTTTTTGTCCTTGGGTTTATCTAGTTGAAGCGCATGTGCGCGGAATATATACCCGAACATTGATACTAGTTCAATGTCGCCAATCTTGGGAAAATCTTCATTTTGATCTTTGGATTTGGCATTCTCCATGATCTCAATTATTGAACTGTGCAGTCTTTCAAAATCTCTGAACCAACTCTCCAAGGTTTTACCGTCTTTAACGGGTTTGTCTTTCATGATTGTGAAAAAAAGTTTGCCTGATTCAAACGCGATTAGGTTCTCTCGTGTAGCTTTGGTTTCCGTTAAAAAACTTTGTGTAAATATGAGATAAGGACCACTACCCACCCACGGGGATATCATTTGAGGCAATGTGGACATCGGATCATAGTCCTGGATTCTATCACTGAATCGGCAGTCTACATTATTAACAATCCAATCCCTTATTTTTTTGTCCTTTGATGAGCGAAGCGCACCTGGAAGTATTTCTTGTATTTTTTCTTTTGTTGTAAGCGGCACTACTAGAAAGTTACTTCCGATAGGATCCTTCCAATTTTCCCACCTATAGCCATAAGCCGGCCTGAGAAGTCCGTTGCCGTCCCAAACAACATTAGGATGACCCGAGAAAGGTGTTCCCAGAGGAAGCGGCACTACCTGCTGGTTAACATTCAAATCTTTCCAGCAATAGCCATCGGCCGGCCTTAAATGTCCGTCACCGGTCCAAACAACATGAGGATGACCCCATACAGGAGTTCCGTCTGGTTCTGGTAAATCCGAATTATGACTATGACCGCCGTTATCATCATTATCCCCTGACTCTCCATGATAATACCCCGGATTTGGCTCTGGAGAACTTCCTCCACCACCCCCTTCTGGATGCGGAAGACTTCCCCCGCTCCAATTAACTGGACGGCCTGGAAAACGTACTATTTCCTCGTCTAAATCAATTTTAGAATTTAGATGACTTCCTCCCACCTTGCCCAAGTCAATTTTACTAGAAACATGATCCGGGACAGCAACTCGATTGTTAAAAAAGAACACAACAGCCGACACTACCAGTAGAGCAAGAATAGCGACCAGATAAAACACACTCCTCTTTTTCATGATCTTTCCTCCTTTGGTTTGATTTTTAATCAAATCAACTCGACTTGATTAAAAGTATCTTATTTTATTTATCATAGAATGTCAATACTAAAAAGACCCAGACTGAGGCTCTTTTCTAAACTCCGCGGGCAGGATTCTACCCTTGTTTTTTTTTAAGTAAAAACAAGTTTTATGAAATAGTAATTTTGACAGAGCTGGGACGCGAATAGTATGTATATTCCCATCGCCGTTATTTTGTACTAAAACAAACAAAACAAAAAATCGCCCAATTTGCGACTTATTGTTTTCCTGTTTTGAAGCTTGCAAAAAATAAAAATAATTGCTATTATGTAAATAACCGAATTTTCTAATTCTGTTTTTTTATTTAAAACATTCCGGGGTAGCGCCCTCCTTCGCTTCGCTATGGAGGGCAGGCAGTCATGATTATTATTTACAACTTTCGCTGCGCTACCTCATTATAATTAAGTAAATTAAAAATAAAAAATATTCCGGGGTAGCGCAGCGGTAGCGCAGTTGGCTGTTAACCAATTGGTCGTGGGTTCGAATCCCACCCCCGGAGCACAAAAAAATAGTTCTATGTTAGAGCTATTTTTTTATACCCAAGTAGGAATTAGAACTTTATTATGATATAATGAGAATATGAAAAATAATTTTTTTTCAGCAGTTATCAATATAATTATTCTTATCATTGTTATTTTTGCAGTCAGTCTTTATTTTATTTACAATTCTCAATTGATTGGTCTAGTAATTTTAGGATTAGGTGTTTTTTGTCTTATATCATTAATTCCTTTTAAAGTATCAATCAATACAATTTGGCCCGATATTGTTTTTGGATTGATTGATAACGGTATTTTAGCGATTTTAGCGATTTTTGGCGGAGAAGTAGCTGGTGTTATGGGTGCAGTTATAGGTGGGGTCGTTGGCAATTCAATAACAGATGGCATTGCTGGCATATTTGAAGGTTATGTAGCTGAAAAAATGAGAAAAAATAATATTTCTGACCAACGAACAATGCTAGGTTCGGCTATAGGTAAAATGGCAGGATGTCTCTTGGGGGCTGGAATAGTTTTAATTATTGCCAACTTGTTCAATTATTAAATTCGAAGATGTGGAGCAGAACAAAAAAACACTCCAATTATGAAGTGTTTTTTGTTTAGATATTTTTAAAAATCCTTTAATTTATCAATCTGGGCGTGTTGCTTAATCTTTTCCAAAGCTTTGGCTTCAATCTGCCTGATTCTTTCGCGGGTGACATCAAATTCCTGACCAACTTCCTCTAAAGTATGGGCTACGCCATCAGTTAAGCCAAAACGCATTTCTAATATTTTTTGTTCTCTTGGAGAAAGTTCACTGATTACTTCTTTCACATAATCTCGTAATAACTGCAAAGCGGCTACTCTGTCAGGCGTCATATTTTTAACATCTTCTATAAAATCTTCCAAAGTTGAATCTTCTTCGTCTTCGCCGACTGAAGTTTCTAAAGATATAGTTTCCTGAGAAATACTTATTATGTGTCTGACTTTTTCAATATCCTCACCCATTTCAGCAGCAATTTCTTCTGGCAAAGGCTCACGCCCTAAATCCTGGATTAAACGGCGCTGAACCTGCTGGAATTTATTGATTGTTTCTACCATATGGACAGGAATTCTGATTGTTCTGGATTGGTCAGCTAATGATCTGGTAATCGCCTGCCTTATCCACCAGGTCGCATAAGTTGAAAATTTATAGCCTTTTCTTGGATCAAATTTTTCCACGGCTTTAAATAAGCCAATATTGCCTTCCTGGATTAAATCCAAAAGAGACATGCTTTTGCCGACAAATTTTTTGGCAATGGAAACAACCAGGCGCAAATTAGCCTCAATAATCTTTTTTTCAGCTTCCTTGTCCCCTTTTTCTTTGCGCCTCGCCAAAGACATTTCCTCTTCTCCTTTTAAAAGAGGCACCTTGCCGATTTCACGCAAATACATCTGGATTGAATCTTCTGAAATATCAGAAAGATCAAGCCTCTTTTTTTCCTTGGTTATGCCAATTCTTTCCAAAAGTTCTTCTTTTTCTTTGCCCCGGCTTAAAACTCCGCCTTTTAGTTCCACCATTTGAATGCCACAGTGGTCTAATCTATCTATAAAATCTTCGTACAAATCAATATATTCTTCAACTTCGGGAAAAGTATGCAAAACTTCTTGTTCGGTAATAAAACCTCGGCTTCTGCCTTTTTGCAAAAGCGAACATAACTGTTCTTCACTGGGCCTGACAATCTCCTGCTTAGACCTGGAAATTTTTTTATGCTTTTTTTTAATCTGAAACTTCCTTCTTTTTATCGGTCTTTTAAGCTTTTTAACATTTTTCTTCTTTGTTTTTTTCTTTTTAGGCATAAAATGTGTTGGGGCTATAAATTATTTATCTGCTGGGTCAAAACTGAAAAATCTTTGCTTAATTCTTCAATTTGTTTCTGGTTTTTGTCTTTTTCAGCGGCAGATAATAACTTGGCAACTTGTTTAATTTTTAAACTAATATAATTTTTTTTCAATAATTGTATAAGATTAATAATTTCATTTTTAATTTGGCCTTCGCTAAAATCAAAAAAATCTTTATCGGCTAAAAGCAACAAAGTTGATAGCAAGTTAATTAATTTTTCGTCTTGAGTAAATAATAGCTTTTCAAATTGAGTATAATCAAAGTTCTTTATATTATTATAATACAAAATCAGTTCTTTGTAAATTTTCTGCAAGTCCTCCTGCGGAATCATGCCGATTTCCAATTTATCAATGACATATTCAATATTTTGGGGATATTTCAGAATTAAGGCTAAAAGCTGCTCTGCCACCTGCACCTCTCTTTTTTTAATATCCTGTTCCTCAAATTTAATTGGCGGATTTGCGCTTTCTTTGGAACCTGTAACTTTAGAAAAGGTCTCCTGCAAAATACTGACCGGAACATCCAATTTTTGGGCTAATTGATTCAGCCAGTGATTTTGCTCAACTTTATCAACCAGCTTTATTATTTGTTTTAGCAATTTAGCGGCAATTTCTTTTTTTTGCAGCGGATCGTTAATATCAAATTTTTTAAAAGCTTTGGCAAAATAAAAATCCATGATTGAACCGGCTTGCTTAATCGCCTCTTGCCAATAGCTGGCTCCTTGCTTAATGCAATCATCCGGATCTTTAATTGCCTGGCCGTTTAGGACAGGCGGCAATTGAATAACTCTTATGTTCAAGCCTAAAGACAAAGCAATGTCAATTCCCCTTTCAGCCGCTGCTTGGCCGGCCAAATCAGCATCAAATGATAGCGCCAGGTTATTAGTATATCTTTGGATGATTTTTAATTGCTCCTGGGTCAAGGCAGTGCCTGATGTAGCAACTACATTTCTTATCCCTGCTTGATGAGAAGCAATCAGATCCATATTGCCTTCTACAAAAACCGCCAGATTATTTTTTTTAATTTCTTCCTTGGCTTTATCTAAGCCATAAATAATCAAGCTTTTATTATAAATTAAAGTTTGGGGAGTATTTACGTATTTACCGCCCTGATTAGCTTTGTTTTCGTCTAAAATCCTGCCTGTAAAACCGACTGCATTGCCGTGGTGATCAAAGATTGGAAACATTAATCTCTGCCTAAAACGGTCATACAGCCGGCCCTTATCATTTTTAACGACCAAGCCTGCCAGAAAAATATCATTATCTTTGAATCCCTTTTTATGTAAAATATTCAAAATCTTATCCCAAGAATCGGGCGCATAGCCTAATTTAAATTCAGCCACGGTCTTGGGTTCAAGTTGGCGTTTGGCAATATAATCACGGGCGATCTTGCCTTCTTGAGTTTTTAAAAGCACTTGGTGAAAATATTCAGCGGCTAATTTATTTATATCTAAAAGTTTAGTCTTCTGCGAAACCAATTCAGGATTTTCTTTTTTAAGCTTAATCCCGGCCTTATCAGCTAAAATTTTTAAAGCCTCGGGAAATTCCACGCCTTCAATTTTTTGCACAAAGGTAAAAGCATCCCCGCCTTCGCCGCAACCAAAGCAATGCCAGATCTGTTTGTCGCGGGAAACCATAAAAGAAGGGGTCTTTTCATTATGAAACGGACAAAGCGCCCTAAAGTTACCGCCTGCAGGTTTTAGCTGGATATATTCAGATATTACATCCACGATATCAAGCTTTGATTTTATTTCCTCGGTTTGAGAATTTATCATAATGCGAATTTGATAATGCAAATCAACGAATTTATTTAAATATGTACCATAAATTTATCACATTTATTGAAATTGTTCAAAATTTCTGTAAAATAAAGTAAATAGGGCGAAAAACGACTCCTTTGTGTTCAATGTTATAGAGGACTTTAGTCCTCGTAGTCATTCGGAGACTAAAGTCTCCTGTAAATTCCCACAAAGGAGCCGTTTTTCACCTCAAACCTTATGATTTGCAATATTTGCCCACACAACTGCAATGTTGATCGTCAAACCAAATTCGGTGTCTGCCAGGCACCGACTGATTTTAAAATTGCGCATATTCAGCTTCATCAATGGGAAGAACCCTGTATTTCTGGCGTAAGTGGCTCTGGCGCAATCTTTTTTAGCCAGTGTAATTTAAAATGTGTGTATTGCCAAAATCATGAAATTTCTCAAGGCGATTACGGCAAAATTATTAGTGAACAGGAATTTATTAAATTATGCCAAAAATTAAAAGCCCAAGGCGCTCATAACCTTAATTTAGTCTCCCCTACCTGTTATTCATCACTTTTAATTAAAATTTTGCCAGAAATTAAAACTAGAATTAATTTGCCTATTATTTGGAATTCCAATGCTTATGAAAAACCTGAAACAATTAAGCAATTTAATAATTTAATAGATGTTTATTTGCCTGATTTAAAATATTTTGATAATAGCTTAGGGCTTAAATATTCAAAAATACCTAACTACTTCCCTCTTGCCTTAAATGTAATTAAAGAAATGGTAACCCAAGTTGGTATGCCTGAAATTAATAATAATGGTTTGATTAAAAAAGGCGTGCTTATCCGCCATTTGGTTTTGCCTGAACAAATTAATGATTCAATGAATATCCTCAAGTCAATTAAAGAAAATTTTGGCAACCAGGTCTGGGTTAGTTTAATGTCACAATATTATCCTGCTTTTAAATCTGTTAATTATCCGGAAATAAATAGGACCTTAAGCCAGGATGAATATAATGAAATAAGAAATTATTACGAAAGCCTAAATTTTGCTGGCGGTTATTTCCAGGAATTAGATTCAGCTGATAATGAGTATACTCCAAATTTCCAGATTAAAACGATAGAATAAATATAAAGGCCGAGTATAGAACTCGGCTTTTATTTTAAACTGTTTTTGGCAGTTCTTTTTTCGGTTTGCTAAAGGCCAGAATGTAAATAATTTCCAGGATGCCAACCGTGTTAACAATTAACATAACCACAAACCAAGCTTTGTGGCCATTTCTTGCTGATTTCCAGAGCGCAATTCCTTTCCAGATAAGAGACCAGATGACTAGCAGTAAAATCAGCCAATACCATTGATTGATGATTTCAGGTGTCATAGATTTTATAATTAATTATTTAAGCTATCTAATTTCATAAAAAATATACGTCGCGCTCGTCTTTTAATATCGCATTTGCCATCTATTGCCATTGATAGACTACCCTTAAAAAATAAGTTTTCTATTTTTTTATTAAATTTTTTAGTACTTTCAATAGCGCTTTTATAATCACCATCGTTAGATACAAGAATCGCTACGTCATATTCATTAAGAGCCGCCATAGCAACCATATCAGTCGCTAGTTGCGTATCTAAATTTTTTTCTTGCAGGTTGCCCTTGGTCCCCTTCAAGTCACCAAATTTAATCTGGACATTTGTCAATCACTCGTTTAGGATGATCCATATTATTATATATAAATTAAGCACATTTAAATTATATAATTTTAGCACAAAAAAAACAAGAACCCCAAATGGAGCCTCGTTACTTATCGTAGCCGAAGCAAACGATAAGGATTTCTTGTTTATATATTACAGCAAATATAATAAATTGTCAATAGAGAATATACACACCCAAAAATTGGGCTAATTCTACGTCTTTTTTACTAAATTATTTTCTTTGATATAAACCAATTAATTCTGCGTAATCAAGCGTGTGGCCTTGCATTGCCTGATCAAGATTATCTCTGCCGGCATTTGGCGTTAAATCAAGCATTGTATCCAGGGCATAAAGTTTAAATATATAACGATGTGTACCTGAAGGTGGACATGGTGCTACATAACCTGTTTTGCCAGCGCTAGTAGTTCCCTGTATAGCTCCCGTCGGAATAGAGCCCACTGTAATACTAGCAGTTTTTGGATCTATATTCCAGACTAGCCAATGTATAAAAGTGCCTCTAACAGCATCTGGATCCTCAACAATTAAAGCTAAACTTTTTGCTCCAGCTGGCACTCCGCTTATTTCTAAAGGCGGATTAATCCCCTGCCCATCGCAAGTATATTTGTCGGGCAAATTTTTATTCTGTTCAAATGCGCTAGAATATAATTTCATAGAAGTATTATTAGAATTAAAATTCATTTGATAGACAGGAGCTTTCTTAGGGGGATAAGCGCAAGAGACCAAAAATATAAGTAAAAAGATTAATATAAAAATTTTTGATTTCATAATTCAGAGTTCAGAATTTATATTGGAAACTTTATTTATTAGCTGGTTTATCTTACCATAAACGTTTCCAAGCTATTGAACTATTACGCATATATGTTGACAAAATATTTATAATGCTGTATTATATAAGTATAATCACTACGAAAAGCGCCCTTTAAGGCTAGTCCTTACGGGGTTCTTTTCTTTTTATAGGCAATTTTATTCTCTAAATCTGAGACAAAAGCCAAATATTCCGAAGGGAATCTTTTTAAAAGCGCGGAATAACTTGCCTGATTGGGGATTAATAATTTATGGAGCTTTTGTCTTTTAATTAGGTGTTTAACCAGACAATGAAAATCACCGTCCCCGGTAACCAAAACAGCACGGTCAAAATTATCAATCTCAAGCATGGTATGCAGGACTAATTCGGCATCACAATTACCTTTTGTTTTCCCATCCTTATATTCAAGCGTTGGTTTGAAGATACAGATATATCCCTGCTGCTGAAGTGCCGTATATAATTCTTCATTTGAAGCAACGTAACCTAAAAAAATAAAGAATTTAGACACTTTGTATTTATCGGCTAAATATTTTCTAAATTTACCATAATCAATTTTCCAACCCAAAGACTTTATACTAAGGTATAAATTTTGTCCATCAATAAAGGCAAAATTGTTTTCTTTTTGTTTCATAACCTAAAAATGATTCTCAATTTTTAATTTTTCTTACCAACTCCCTCCCCCTCCTCCGCCGCCACCTCCGCCAGAGAATCCTCCGCCGCCAAAGCCGCTGGAGCCTGATGAAGCGCTGGCCGGCATTGAA
This sequence comes from Patescibacteria group bacterium, assembly GCA_041651155.1. Taxonomy (NCBI): domain Bacteria; species Patescibacteria group bacterium. The sequence continues at coordinate 100,864 of JBAZJU010000003.1, forward strand.
GCTAAGGTTGAGGCGCTTGAGGATTGAAAATTAGTCATTGAGCTGATCAGCCATAAAGATGAAAAATTATTTGTGGTTGGATCATCATACCAGCTTGGCTTTTGATTATAAATATCTTTAAATTGTCCTGCCCATTCTTTTTCAACGCCTAAGACCATGGCTACTGGCAGAAATTTTTCAAACTGTTCCGGGTTTTTAGCTGGCGCATTAAAAAATTTAATTCTGTCTTTTTCAGCCACTGTTAAATAAATTTTTAAGCCCAAAATAGCTTCACGGGCCAAAACACCTTTTTTTGTCCTGGCTGGCATAAAATAGCCAAAGATAGCAACCAAAATTCCGGACAAAACTGCGCTAAATATCCAGTAAGCTCCTAAAACGCCTAAAAAGAAAAATCCAAGGAATAAAACTGCACCGGCAATAGTATAATAGGAAATCCTTTGCTTTTGCGGATTTTGTAAAAAATAACCTTTTTTAATCACGTCAGCATAAACGGCCTCTTTTATTTTGGCTAAGTCTTTATAAAATTCTTCGGCCAAATCCGAGAGTTTAATAGTCAGACTGGAATCAAATAAGGCATTTAGCAATTGCTTGTCAAATTCATTAACCAAGGTGTCAGTGGTTTTTAATTTGGTTAATTCATAATCATTGCCTTTTTCCAGCTTTTTTATTTTTAAATAACCATTAATGGCTAAATAAATAATTTGGGCAGAGATATCCTTATTATCAACTTTTTCATGGATAACTGCGCCAATTTCAGCTGGACTTAAATTATCTGGCGCTTCAAATTCAGCAATAATTGTTTTTCTGCCTTCTGGATCACGGCCATGCTTGTACCAGCGCCAAAATAAAAATATAAAAACAAAAACTGGTATCAACAATATCCCATTATCTTTTATCGCATCTAATATCGATTGCCATAGAGTTGGTTTTTGCACTAATCCAACTGGCCAGCCAATCACTATTGTTAAGCCTTCACCCGGATTTAATTTACTCTGTTTAAAAATAGCAGCAGAAAACAAATTATCATTTCCTGGAACCAAATCAATAGAACTGCAAGAAGTTGTACTGCCAAAAATTCCGCTAAAGCATTCGGTCTTAATATCTTTTTGCTCTAATTTTTGAGGTAAAGTAATTGTAGCTCTTGATTCTAAAATTGAAACTGGCGGATCCCATTCTGTGCCTGTGACATTCCAGTATAGTTCATCGTGATCATTAAAATAGTTAATAGCTCGCTTAATCGTATAGTTAATTACATAAGTATGTTTGCCTGTAATCAAAATATCCGCATCGCCTATTTTTATATTCACATCACTGCCAGGATAAGAAATGTCAGTGGTTAAAGCGCTGCCATTTTCATCAGTCACATAAATGTCGAAAATTCTAAAATTAAAATTACTGCCTCTGGCCTTATATTTGATCGGAATATAGCGGTAAATGCCATGATGTTCAGTCTCACCGAAATCATATTGGATTTTTTCTAACACATTAATGCTGGCATCTGAATTAATTTTAATTGTCACGTCAAAACTATCAATTTGTTCTGGGTTTACTTGGGCTGTTGTATCAATATTGTCATTTTGAGCCCAAACCAAAGAACCAAAAGTACAGCTTAATAAAATAGCCCCTAAAATTAGATATTTTCGCCCGCCAGAGGCGGACCCCGCTTCGCGGGGCATATTCATTAGATTCATAAAAAAATTATTATTAATCTTATTTATATAATACAAGTTTTCAATTAAAAAAGCCAAGGGTAATGTTCCCTTGGCTAATATATTTACTTTATTTACAAGCCTGCGGCTTTTTTCATAACAGCAGCAACTTGTTCTTTTGAAATTTTCTTTTTTGCCAGCTCTTGGCCATGGAGCAGCCAAAATGCTTCAACGCCTTGATTCACTACCATGAGAATGCCATTGAGCGTGTCAAAACCAGCTTGTTGAGCTGATTTAAGAAGCGGAGTAGGCTTTGCAGTTAAAACTATATCGCTGATGATTGCCTGTTTGGAAATAGTCTGCAATACTTTCTCAGCTTCATTTAGGTTGGCCCGGATGTTTTCTGCTGTGTCTGGCAAATTGGCAGGGGCTAAAGAGCAATATTTTTCCATATTACCTGAAGCGCCTTTGGTTGAGACATTGATTATGACATCAGCGTCTTTCACCTCTTTGCCAATTTGATCTTCACTGCCAAAGCGGACCTTGTGTTCATCCACCAGTTCATAGCATTCATTAATGCCATGGCAGAGAGTTTCAGCTTTAACCACTGTCCTGTTGAGAATCACGATTTTCATACCTTTTGCAGCTAAGGCAAAGGCAATTGCATTGCCTGTTCCACCAGCACCCAGAATAACTGCTTTTTTGCCTTTTAAATCCTCGCCTTTGGCTTTGAATTTTTCTTCCAAGCTTAATGCATAACCAAGGCCATCAGTATTATAGCCTTTAAGCTTGCCTTCCGGTGTTTTTAAGACAAAATTGATTGAGCCAATAAGCTTGGCAGTCGGATCAATTTCATCCAAATATTTGATCGCTTCGTCCTTAAAGCCCACGCCAGCACCACCACCAAAGTATTTTTTATCTTGGCGCAAAACATCTAAAATAAATTTACTCTGGCTAGGATCTCCAACTAGCATAATATTCCCTTCCTCAAATCCGAATTCCTTATAAACGGAATTCCACATGATTGCGGTTTTAGCCGGGTAATCATGCTCAATTAAAGGAATGGTATATTTTTTGAATTCAATATTGCGTGGATTAGCCTGTGGCAGAGTGGCAAATCTTAAAATTTTGCATCTAATTAGATCTTCTACAGTGCGAATATTATCTCTATATTCAAAATTTATGACTGACACATATTCTGAATCAAAAATCTTTCGCCTGTAGAATTCATTAAGCTTGTGCATTAATTTGCCTTTTTTGTTTTGACTGGGCAGACTAGAGACCAATTCCTTGTCATTTAACTGAGAAATTGGCTTTAGTTCATTGTCAATGATTACAATTTCGGTCTGCCATTTATCAAACCTTTTCTGTTCAGGGATATAAATCCTGAGTTCAACAAATGTTCCAGGCAGATAACAGCCCTTGCCTTCGCATTTGCCATTTTGCCTATTTCCTAACCTAACTGTTGTGTGAACTTCTTTTTTTTGTAAAAGTGCTTTATCTTCTGGCCTAAACCAGATTTCATTGGCAAAATTATGATCGGCTTCTTTTGTGGCCATATTTTCCCTCCTTGGATTTAATTGAGATTTTGTCTCAAATTTATTCATAATATTTAGATTCTAAACTAAAAATTAGCAATTGTCAATTTTTACGTATTTGAAAATTTTTCTGAAAAAGTCTATTATTATATTACAGAGTATTCAAACATCAAAAACAACGGAGGAGGAGAAAATGAACATTTCTGCTGCTTCAAGGAAAACCTCTTTAGTCTGCATTGAGATGCCCACTTCAGCCTGTCTGGTTTTAGTCGCCGCACTCAAAAATATGCAAAAATATCTTTGGCCTTCATTATTAGAAGGAGAATTTTACCAAAACTTTTGCAGAGATTGCGGCTATCACGAGAACCAAACAAAAATCGTAGCTGACTTCACGCAACGTATCCAGGATATTTTGAATAACAACAGGGAAGAGTCAGTAAAATTAAACTTCAAAGAAGTTGAGTGGGAATTTATTTGGGAATTGATTGACAATGTGCTTAAAGCCGCAGCGGAGCAAAAAATAAAAAATTTTACAGAAATTGCTGGCTTTCTGCGACCAATCAAAGAGGAAATTGACTTAAATTTGGTTGGTAGTCCCCCAAACATCGCGCTAAACTAAAAGGCCCAACCGGGCCTTTTAAAATTGTAAATTGACTTCACTACGGGAAATTGTTAACCTTTTATTAAGTACGCACTTTTAAGGAGGCAAATCATGCTGATTCAAACAAGCGTTGATTCTATGGCAAGAGTAGAATTAGACTGCGAAGACTTCAATGTCCTAGTTACCACGCTTGAAGAATTTCAGGCCAAATATTTTGCCCTGCTTTCAAGCGACATTTGGCTAAATAAATGCCGCGAAAATTGCGGCTACCCTAAAGATGAAGCCAACAGGATAATCGCCGACTTAATTGAAGATATAAAAGCGAATTCAACCGCAGATATGTTGACTGATTCTATTGCGATAGAACTTATTCCCCCTGACTGGGAACTAATCTGTGAAATATTTGAATGCCTGATCAATCTATTTGCCACCCAGCCAGATCTAGATGGCATAAACGCTATGGCGGCAGATACGCTTGAATTAATTAAGGAGCAAATTGACCTTCATATCATAGGCCTGCCTGATGAAAAACCAAATTAGCTTGGCAACAAAATCACTACGACTAAAAAGGCCCCAAAACGGGCCTTTTAAAATATAAAAAAAATTAAATAGACTTGATTATTTCTATTAAAAATGTAAGCTTAGAGCTAAAGAAAGGAGGGAGAAATGGATAATATCTTTAGAATAATGGAAATCAACGTCCCGGGCTGGGACATGATTAAAACCGCGCTGGAATTATATAATATCTACTATCTGGATGAATTTTTAAGGGATCCTGGATATCTGGAAATTTGCAGAGATTGCGGTTTGCAGGGCAATGAAAAAAGAGCAATTGCTCTTACGATCAGCGAAATTGAAGCCCAGAAAAATGGCTCGTCTCGGCCCGCTTCGCGAGGCGAGCCGAAGCCGGACAATGAGATATTTAAAATTTCCTTGCTCTTGCCGCAATGGACGCTCATCTGCAATATTATAGAAGATTTCTATGAAAGCGTGTTAGCCAATGCAGAGTCAGAGGCTGGCAAAACCATAACCCTGGACATTAAAGAAGAAGATTGGGACGCTTACTTATCAAACCTGGAAACTCTTCTAGACGCGCTTATTTGCCTAACAGAAGGCACTCAAAACGCTTCTAATCTAAATTAAAAAGGCTCATTAAAAAAATGAGCCTTTTCTAATTTAAAAAAAATTACAAATCAAAATTACGCTGTAAAATTGCTCGAAAAATATCTTCTCGGCTGACAATTCCGATAAGCTTGCCCTTTTCTACCACTGGCAAGCGGTGAACATGTTTAGCAATCATTAAGGCGCCAGCGCGCATAATTGGCGTCGCAGGTTCAACTGTGATAATGTCATTGCCCTTGCTCATGAATGTTTCAATTTTATGGTCTTTAATGTCATTGGCCTTGCCTTCCCTGTTTTCAGAATCCAAATACAATTCCGGATGATCATAATAGCTTTTGTAAAAAGGATAAAGCACTTTAAATAAATCTTTTTCTGAAAGCATGCCGATTAACTTATTATCATCATCCACAACTGGCGCGCCGCTGATCTTATTGCCATACAATATCTTGGCAGCGTCGTAATAAGTAGTGCTGGCTTTAATGGTTATGACATTTTTCTCCATGATGTTTCTGACAATCATAGATTTGGCTTTAAATAATAAAAAGTATATTAAAATTGAATTACATACAAACCTTTTCTCTGTATTTCTTTTCCCTGGCCAAAATCATTGAGCTTAAACTTTAAAATGTAATTAACTTTTTTTCTTAATTCCCTGCCAGTATATTTTTTTGTTTTAGCATTCCATTCTTGCAAAATCAAAGTGTCCCCTGCTTTAATTTTAAAATCAGATAGGCGCAGTTCAAATCTTTTCTTGCCAGACTTAACTAAGTTAAAATATAAAGGATTAATTTTCTTTTTGATTATAGCCATAAATTATTGATTATTAGACTTTTTTACCTTTCTTCTTTCCAACAAACGGTTCAAATTATCGCAAGTATTCCAATCATACTTTTGCGCAAAATCTAAAAATAATTGAAAAATTTTTATTTCTTGTTGCAAGGTCTCAAGACGACCATTATTAGCTTGCCCGGAATTTAAAAAGGATTCAAGCTGGGTTTCCCTTTGTTTTATATGCAACTTTAAATCAAAAACCGTATTATCTTTACTGGCGGTAAAAAAATTATGAAAGTTCAGGATAAATAAATTCTTGGGGAATTTGGATAATTCTTCAATTATTGAAAAATCTTCAGGCCTAATTTTCCTGAACTCAATCATGTCTTTAAAATCTTCATCTGCTAAAACAGAAGGTTCTTTTGTTTTAAACTCTGGCTTTATATTTTCCATAAAGTTAATCAGCTAATTTTAGAGCCACAGCATTAATGCAATAGCGTTTGCCCGTTGGTGGCGGACCATCATCAAAAACATGTCCCAAATGAGCGTCGCAACGAGCGCATTGCACTTCTACACGCTTCATGCCAAAGCTCTTATCTTCAACCAACTTAATGTTTAATTCAGAGATTGGATCAAAAAAACTGGGCCAGCCAGTGCCTGATTCAAATTTTGTCTCATATTTGAATAAATCAGTGCCACAGCAAATACATTGGTAACCGCCTGACTTTTTAGGCGGTACAGGACAAGTTTTAGAAAAAGCTAATTCAGTCCCACCCTGGCGGGCAATGTGAAATTGTTCAGGAGTTAAAACTTTACGCCATTCTGCCTCGGTTTTTACAATTCTTTCAACTTCTTCAATTTCCCCTGTTTTAGCATTAAAAATTTTAATTTTTTGTTCCATTTTTAAATTATAGCATAATTAAGCAACTTTCATGCCTGCTGAGTAAGTTTATCTGGATACATCACTACTAACTTTTAAATGGTTAATTACTGCTCTGATCTCCCCATAACTTACATCTTCGCCAAGCGCTTCTTTTAAAGGAGCCAATGGATATTGCCCCTGTTCTTTAATAGCGGCAGTAATTCGCGGAATCTTGTCTAGTGGGACAAGGTCTGTTACTTGTAATTTACCCCCCAAAATGTAAAAAACAAGATGGCTTTCAATAGTTGAAGGATTGAGTCCGCGAATTTCGGCAATTTCCAGGATTGTTTTGCCATTTTTAAAAAGATCGTAAGAAATATTTTTAGTTTCAGTCTCAACTTCGCGCTCTGCTTTTCGCTCTCGCTTAGGTATTTTTTCAGAAATTTTGGAAGCCAAACCATGCTTTGCGCAATAAGCGACAAGAACATTAAGAAAAGGCTGGCCATATTTAGCAAGTTTAACATCGCCAAAACCAGAAATTTTTCTGATTTCCTGCTCAGTTTGCGGCAAATAAGTTGCGAGTTCAAGCAAGGTGGCATCAGAAAAAATAATGTAGGCCGGAACATTTTCTTGCCGCGCCCATTTATTGCGGATTATTTTAAGTTCATCTAATAATTCTTTTTCATAGGGTTTTTCTGACAAGACTGAATCTTTTTTTGAAATAGTTTTGACCAAAAAAACCAGTTCTTTTCCCTGGAGAACAAGCTGACTTTTTTCTGTATGCCCAAGAATTGGATACTCACTCCCCGTCTGGTTAAGATAACCCAAAGAGATCAAATCATGAAAGTATCCAAACCAATTCTCTTTGGATATATCATTGCCAAGTCCGTAAGTTTTTAACTTTTTATGCGCTTCTTTTATTTTCTCTGACTTGGAACCGCGTAAAAAATCAACCGTATAACTAAGACCATACCGACTTCCCAACTCAGCCACGGCTGAAAGCGCTTTTTGCGCAATCATCGTGCCGTCAAATTTTTCACGGCTCGAAAGGCAAAAATCGCAACTGTCACAATACTCAGGAGCTTCTTCGCCAAAATAATTAAGTATTGTTTTGCGCCGACAAGCGCTTACCTCGCAGAGTGAGGCCATTTGGGACAGTTTTCTCAGCATGATCCGTGATTGTTCAGGGTTGCCTTCCACCATGGCAAATTTTTTAAGTTTAACAACATCGCCGCCGCTATAATACAAAATAGCGTCGCTTTTCAGCCCATCACGGCCTCCGCGGCCGGTTTCCTGATAATAACTCTCAATATTTTTAGGTAAATCAGCATGAATTACAAAACGCACGTTGGATTTGTTGATGCCCATGCCAAAAGCAATTGTGGCCACAATGATTTTTATTTCATCTTTAGCAAATAAATCCTGGCATTCCTGGCGGGCTTCATTGGTCAGGCCTGCGTGATAAGGCTTAGCAAAAAAACCATCAGAGCTAAGTTTAGCGGCCAAATTTTCTGTTGAATTTCGTGATAAAACATAGATTATCCCTGAATCACCGCGATGTTGAGCCAGGTAATTAATTAGATGCTCATACATGCCGCGTTTTTGTTCCACAAAATAATGAATATTTGGCCTGTTAAAACTGGAAATAAAAACTTTGTCAGTGTCCAGCTGTAATTTATTTAAAATATCATCGCGAGTAAGCTTGTCAGCAGTGGCTGTTAAAGCGATAATCGGTACGGTAGGAAATTCTTTTTTTAGAGAAGAGAGCATTCTATATTCCGGGCGGAAATCGTGCCCCCAATGAGAAATACAATGGGCTTCATCAATGGCAAACAATGACACCTTGATGGTTTTTAAAAAATCCATAAATTGCCCATTATTATGAAACAATCGCTCAGGCGCAATATAAAGCAATTTAAGCTCTCCTTGTTTGAGTTGTTCATATACGGCAGAATATTCAGCCTCTGTTAGTGAAGAATTCAAATATGAGGCTTTGATGCCATTGACTCTTAAAGCATCTACCTGGTCTTTCATTAAAGATATTAAAGGTGAAATAACAACTGTAATTCCAGGCAATATCAACGCTGGAATCTGATAGCAAAGGGATTTCCCGCCGCCAGTCGGCATCAGGACAAACGCATCCTTATTCTTTAAAATAGTATCAATAATTTCCGCCTGATTAAACCGAAACGAGTCATAGCCGAATTTATCTTTTAAAATTTGCGATGGTGAAATCATGGGATTGTTGAAGTAAATTTAATTTTTTAATGCTCTTAACGTTTCGCGATATCCGACGTTTCAATAAAGCGAAGCGAATTGAAATGTGGCTTTAGCCCTTGCGGATTTCGCGTGTTATCTGATGTAATTTTTTTCGTCGTGGTGACAGCACTTTACATTATTATTTCATTACCGCCACCCAAGAGCTGAACTTCTCCGTCTTGAATAAGTAACGCCTGGTCGTCATTTAAAATTCTAAGCGGATATTTAAGATCCTTGGCTTTCTTATCTAACATTTTTTTCATCTCAGGTGTGTAATGAGCTTTAATTAAAAAAGGCACTAAATTCATAGCTGTAAAATCTGTAATTCCAAATCTATCAAAGCCGCGTTCTGAAAAAGTTGTTACTATAATTGATGGACATGCGATGTAAGAGCCGGCGCTAGAACCAATGTAAACTACACCTTTCGTTATTAATTCCTTGATTATATTCTCAAAGCCACTTTCACGGACAGCTTTTAATAAATAGTAAGTATTTCCACCTTCCACAAACACAATATCATACCCAGTAAGTGCCTTTCTTAATTCGTTTTCATTTAAACCAGCTATGTCAATATCAGTAAAGGAGAATTTCAACTCATTCATTTTTTGCTGATGATTTCTTGCATAGCTATCATCAAAAACTTTTTTAGAGGCTGTGCTAATGTAGGCAATTTTACAATCGGCTATTTTTTTTGGCAAAAAACCATCAATATTATTGGCGGTGATAAATTTACCACTTGATGCAAGGATTAATGTTTTCATTGGTATTTAATTCTCTTTATTTAAGTTGACCCGCATAATTTCAATTTAGGAAGCAAAGGTCTAAGAAAGTTGTTTTAAATATTTTTTAATTCTCTCCTTGTCTTCATTTTCTTTAGCGCCCTTAAAATATATCTCAATAAAAACGACTTTACAGATTAAACTATGAAAGGCGTAGATAATTCTAATTCCGCTTTTCGAACCTCGTCCCTTTAAGCTTTTGCATTGAAATTTTTTAATTTTAAAAAATTTCAATTCCTTGTTATTGCCAACACGCTCTATTTCAAAAATACTCCTATTGTCAATTTTTTGAATATGAAAAAGCTCAATGCGGAATTTTTTGGTAATTTCTATATCATCGTTCAATGACGGAAACTTTTTAAGTAGCTTATTAAAATCACGGGTGAATTCGGCAGTTTCGTTATAGTTCATCGTCATATTGTCTTACGGAAAATTCCGGTGTGCGGCAAAAAACCGCCTCATAGCTAATCGGATGCATATATTCCGTGCCAATCCACGGCACATCTTTATGCGAGTATTCTTCAATCCTGCTTGCGTTAAAATCTTTAAATTTTTCTATTTCCGCGTCAATTAATTCCTTTTCGCGGGCGGAAAAAATAGATAGATCTGCTTTTCGGAGCGGCAGATATTTTTTTTGATCATATTGAAAATATTTTTTTACCACCCGAACTAGTTCGTTGTTACGTTCCATTTGCATAATAATTTCAGTAAAAGCTGCCGGAGTGGGTCCGTGATGATTTTTAATATAAGTAGCGCCAATAAGTTGTTCTTCGTATTTTTCATAATAATCAAAGTCAATGAAATACAAGATTTTACAAATCACTGCCTCGCCGATATTCGGCAATGCTCCAATTTTTTCCAGAATATATAAAAGCGTTTCTTTTAACTTTATAATGTTTTCTTGAGGCACAGAAATGCGCATTTCCTTTTTAGCTTTTTTAGACTTTATCTTCTTACCTAGTTCTATTTTGGGTGACGGACTTTCTTTGCCATCAATAAAATCTTCAATAACTATACCAAAAGTATCCGCAAGCTTTTTTGCTTCGGTAATAGTCAGATCTCGCTCACCTTGTTCTATCTGAAGATAGGTCGGGCGGGAAATGCCAATTCTAGACGCTAAAAATTCCTGCGTCAGATTGTTTTTTTTGCGTTGTTTAAAAATAAAATCACCAAGCATATTGCTTCCATTATAATCATTGTAAAAATACTTGTCAAGACAAATGTAAAAAAGTTATACACAACTTACTTTCACTTCCTAAATACGGAGAGGGTGGGATTTGAACCCACGAGACTGTTTCCAATCTACCGCTTTTCGAGAGCGGCCCATTCAACCACTCTGGCACCTCTCCAGGTTTTAACAATAACTAATAAGTATAACCATGACTAACAATATTTTTTATTTCATCACAAAAAATATAATACTTTTATAAACCATATCAAGAGCAAAATAAATTAGTAAATCACTACGGCTTTATCAGCAAGCATGTCCCAATTTTTTTGAAAAGCGCTGATTGACATTCTTATCTTGCCATATATTGGATCTAAAAGTATCATTTGTTTTGGATTATTAGAACTGCCAGTAAACCCAATTAAAGTGCGAGCGTGTTCATCTAGTTTAGCCACAATAACTTTTCCAGCTGGAGTTTTCCAGGAGATATCCTTTCCTTTCCCAATTACTCCCCAAACTACAATAGGATTATTATTAGATAATTCCGTAATTAAATCTGTGATTGTGGCATTACTCATAATTTTAGCTGAACGATATTTTGTGGCTAAATCAAAAATTGGTTTTTCATAAACACCATAACCAGTATTTGGCATTGAACCATTGATATTGCCGACAAATCCTAAATTAGGATCACCCCAGATATTGCCAGACTGGCGAGGGCCAGGATCAGACACGGGCAACTGGTTAATTAATTCATTTTCAGTAACTTTTACTCCCTTATAATTTAAAGCCATGGTTAAAGCAGCAGCTTCGCAAGAAAGTGAATGCTGCTGACGATGAAATGGTACGGACAATTCAATTGCTGGACTGATTGGAATCATGGCAGCGGCTGCCTGGTAATAAATTATTTTGGCCACGCTTTTAACCGCATTTTCTTCACCTTTAGAATCATCAATTGTTAAATCAAAAATTAGCCAGCCAAAAAATGCTACTAAAGCAATTATAGCAATAACCCTACTAACCAAAATATAATTTTTACTAATTTTCATAAGTTTTTAATTAAATTTAGTCTTATAATTTAGGTTTTTTAACTAAATTTGCGACATTATCATAACTACCGATCAAGGCTAATAAATGTTTATATTGCCAATCTCGTTCTTTGGCAACAGCCAAATTAGCCTTAGATAATTTTGTTGCCCTAAAGATAGCTTGCTGGGCATAAAGCGCAGAGCCAAGTGAATGCGTGCGTACATGGGCTGTTGCCACTGCTTGGCCGCAAGCGCGGGCAGCAGAGCGGGCGGCATTATCCTCCCCTACATCACGTGCAGCAGCATGTGAATCAAGTGAGGCTTTACGAATAACAGCCATTTTAAATACTCCTGTATTAATCCAAGCTTGAAGTGTTTCTAATGCATGTCTTGGCCGAAGGTCTTTTGGATATTTTTCTTCAAAGTAAGGCAAAACACGCAAGGCACAATCAATTGCCCAGACAGCCAATATTTTTTTATCTGTTTTTTTCACCAGCTCAACCATTGGCTTGTCTTTGAGTGTAAGTGTAAATTTTGTTTTTTTCATTTCGGAAGGTGTGGGATTTGAACCCACGAACCCTTGCGGGTAACACGCTTTCCAAGCGTGCGCCATAAGCCACTAGGCGAACCTTCCATTTTTAATACCTTAATAATTGATTAGTTTTCTTTTTTAATCTCATTGTATTATTAAACAATCCTAACAATCTTTTAAAGAATAAGCCACCTTTATATCTTTTAATTTCTAATTCCCTTTTATAGGCATCCGATTTAGTTTTACATTTTTCTGTATATTTAACTTTCCAAGGTAAATACGGCTTAGTTGATTTTACTTCCCCGTTATTATGCTGGCGCAGACGATTTTGTATATCTGCAATATGACCAATATAGTATCTGCCATTCTTTAAGCTTTGTAAAATATAAACGATATAATTCATAATTTTTCACCTAATTTTAATGCTTTCTGCCGCGCAGCGGCATTCCGCTACGCAGAACAAGCGTGCGCCATAAACCGCTAGGCGAACTCTCCATTTAAACTTTCTAATTCCCCCATATTTCAGCTTTCAGATTTCAGCATTCAGAATTCTATTTAAACAAGTAATCCAATATCATCCAGTCAGTCAAATGTTCAATTGGCGCCTTATCATCTGTGAGATATCCAAAATTATTATCATAACTTACTTTAACCGCAGAATTAACTGCATTATCAATGATTGGTTTTAATTCCTCAATCTTATTCAAATTTTCCATTTTAGTAAAGTCCAAATCATTATCACTGGCCAAAACCATATAATTCAATGAATCAGGCACAGGCACAAGGTAAACATTTTTAAAAACCAGATTCATGGTATTAGTAATGTTTTTTAAAAGTTCTGAATCCGGAGAACTGGCATTAACATTCATGGTCACTACGCCATCCATAACTAAATGTTTTTTTACCAAATCAAAAAATTCTTTGGTTGTGAGCTGAAAGGAAATATAAAGCTGATTAGCATAAACATCAATCACCATGGCATTATACTGCTTATTATAATAATCCAAAAAATTGCGGCCGTCTAAATTATACACGGTTAAAGAAGGATTATTTAAGTCAAAATATCTCTTGGCCAGGTCAATTATTTTCTGATCTATTTCCACGCCATCAATCTGCACATTATAATCTTGGGCAAAAAAATGGTTTAACTGTGTGCTGATTGTGCCGCCAGCCAAACCCAGAATTAAAATTTTCTGCTCTTTGCCATTGCCATCCAAATACGGCAGAAGGTTGTAATAATCAAAATACGAATCAGTTAAAACATTACTTATATCTTGATTTAAAATAGAAAAAACAGCCATGCCCTCATTTATGCTCAGATATCTAAAATTGTTTTTATCATGAACTTGAAAGTATTGATACACAGATTCACCTTCAGTGACTACTCCTTGTGCAGTTTTAATCTGTGGCATTTTCATAAAAAAAATGGGCATAAATAAAATTAAAAAAATTGCCAGCCATTTTCTTTTAATTAATCCCAGTAAACAAACACCTAATAAAACCAAGCTAAAAGCAATTATTGTTTTCCTTGTGCCTAAATATGGAATAAAAATTAAAACTGGCAAAAAGGTGCCAAAGATACTGCCTATCGTGGAAATGCTAAAAACCAAGCCAGCGTCTTTGCCGAGCTGTGCATCTAAATTTGACAATAATTTGATAATAAAAGGGCTCACAATGCCCAAAAGTAAAATTGGCAAAATAAATAAAAGGCTGACAATAATCAAAGATCCGCCGAAAATTAAAAGGCTGGCAGATTTAAAAACTATTATATTTTTATTCAGCCATTCAACCAATGGGCTGGCAATAAAAGGAATTATTAGTAAAATCAGGCAAGCGCCTAAAATTATTTTAAGTAAAATGTTTAGCTCTGGCCTGGCATCAGCTAATTTTCCGCCCAAGTAATAGCCTATTGCCAGAGCAATCATAATCACGCCAATCACATTGGTCCAGACAAAAGTTGAGGTCCCAAAATAAGGCGCAATTAAACGCGAAGCTGAAATCTCCACGGCCATGATAGTCATGCCGCTGGTGAAGGCTAGAACTAACAGATAGAGCCTCTTAAATTTTTCACTTGTAATCCTCATAGTTTTAATAACCAATAATCAAATTTCAAGTTCCAAATAAATCCCAAATTCCAAATTCTAAATCTAAAATTTTGTAATTTGGGATTTGGATTTTATTTGTTTTTTGGTTTTTGTCATTTGTTATTTATATTATAATCTTACAACAAAAAATCGCCCTTGACTAATATTCTTGACATCATTTTAAAGTATGTGTATATTTATCTCAAGAACCCGCCAAAGGGCAGACCGCTGGATGGTATGGCAAGTCCACAGCAGATAACCGGACAAAATAAGTCCAATCTCATCCATGTCATTTCCCAAGGGTTCAGGCGACTTACTGGACCTTTTCCCGGTAGTCGCCTTTTTCATTTAAAGTTAAAAAAAACCGTCCTGCTCCGTATGGTGCAGGACGGTTTTTTTATGTAAAGATCAAATTATTTTAAACCAATTTCTGTAGCGGAGCTTTTAATGGTTTCCAAACTTAATGTATTAGCATTATTTAAAGCAAATAATTTGTCGTACATTTCCCAGAATTTACCCTGTTCATTGGCGCATTCGGAAGCAACAGCAGCTGGCTGAGCAAATGGATGAAAGCTTAAAGGAAAATGCTTAAAAACTAAAGTTACGTCATTAGGATATGCTTTCAATATCTGATCCATCACTGGCTTGTGTCGCCCGCAATAAGGGCATTGAAAATCTGTGAATAAAATCATTGTTATCTTGCCATTTTTGGCGCCAGTCGCATGATCAGTTTCCGTGATTTGCGGCATATCAACTTTGACAATCTTTTTTGTATCAGGATCCTGCAAAAATGAGTCGTTTGGTTCCTTACCTGCCAACAATTCATCAATTAAGGTTTTAAAAGCTTCAAAAGGCAAAGCCCCTGAAACCAAGTAACCATTTACAAACGTAGCAGGAGTGCCTTGCACGCCTAATTGCGTACCTTCGGCCTGGTCAGCTGATATAACTGAATCATATTTAGTTGAAGCCAAGCAAGCTTCAAAATTTTTGGCGACTTTGGCAGTACCTGTGCCATTTGAATTACCAGAAATTATCTTACCTCCGCCAAACATATAAATAAGCAAGCCAATAACCGCCAACACGCTAATTATGGCAATGCCCATTGATAAGCCAAGCTGAAAATTTTTATCAGCAAATGGAGAAGAAGTCTTTGCTTTATTGTTTTCGTCCATGTTTTTAAAATTATTTTTTAGATTTATTAATTTAAGCACTTAATGACATTTTAATACATTTGCCAAAATCTGGCAAGCAAGCAGGCTTACAATTTTATTTTTTTCAATCTTAAAGAATTTAAAACTACAAAAATTGAACTAAAAGCCATTGTCCCGGCAGCAATCATGGGAGAAAGCAAAATGCCCAATGAAGGGTATAAAACTCCGGCAGCAATGGGAATGCCTAAAATATTATAAATAAATGCCCAAAACAAATTGCCCTTGATTGTGGCCATGGTTTTTTTGCTTAAAATAATAGCTTTCACAACCTTATTAATATCACCTTTTAAAATAACAATATTGGCTGATTCAATGGCCACGTCAGTACCTGTACCCATGGCAATACCCACATTAGCCTGCATTAAAGCAGGCGCATCATTAATGCCATCGCCGACCATGCCGACTTTTTTGCCCTGAGATTGCAATTCTTTGACTTTTTTCAATTTGTCTTCAGGTTTAACCTTGCCATACCAATCGTGGATATTTAATAGATGAGCCACAACTTCAGCAGTTTTCAGATTATCACCGGTCATTAAAATCGGTTCTATATTTAATTCTTTAAGTTTGGCAATGGCTTTTTTGGCATCTTCTTTGATGGTGTCAGAAATAGAGACATACCCCAGATAATTATTTTGGCCAGCTAAAATTAAAACCGTGCGCCCATTATTTTCTTCATCAGTAATTTTCATCTGAGCTTCTTTGGGAATTAATATATTATGTTCCGCTAATAATTCATGATTGCCTAGATAATAAATTAAGTTATTAATTTTGCCTATCACTCCCCTGCCTATTTTTGCTGAAAAATTTTCTACTTGAGCTATGCTAAATTTATATTCTTCTGCTTTTTTAACAATGGCTAAAGCTAAAGGATGTTCTGATTTTTTTTCTAAAGAATAGGCTAATTTTAAAACATCTTCACTGGAAAAATTAATTACTTGAGGCTTGCCTTCAGTTAAAGTCCCTGTTTTATCAAAAATTAATATATCCAAATCCTGCACCTTTTCCAAGCTTTCAGCGTCTTTAATTAAAATCCCCTCTTCTGCGCCTTTGCCTGTTCCCACCATAATCGCGGTTGGCGTTGCCAAGCCCAGAGCGCAGGGGCAGGCAATTATTAAGACAGTTACTCCGGCAATTAAAGCCAGGGCAAAATTTGGTCCATAAACCAACCAGATTGAAAATGATAACAGAGCAATCACAATAACTGTTGGCACAAAATATCCCGAAATAATATCGGCCAATCTTTGAATCGGCGCTTTTGAGCCCTGAGCGTCTTCTACCAGTTTAATTATTTGAGCTAAGGCAGTTTCTTTACCAACTTTTTCCGCTTTAAAAACAAGAGCCCCCATTTTATTAATAGTCGCGCCAATCACCTTATCGCCGATTTTTTTATCAACCGGCAAACTCTCGCCTGTAATCATGCTTTCATCAATTGAAGATTCGCCTTCTACAATTTCACCGTCAACCGGAATTTTCTCACCTGGCTTAACAATAATTAAATCACCAACTTTCACATCTTCAATTGGGATTTCTTTTTCTTCATGGCCGATTAAGATCCTGGCTGTCTTGGCCTGCAATTTAATTAATCGTTTAATTGCTTCTGAGGCCTTGCCTTTGGCGCGGGCTTCCAAAAATTTGCCTAAAATAATTAAAGTTAAAATTACAGACGAAGTATCAAAATAAACATTGGCTTGCTGGCCTGCTGCTATAAAAAATTGAGGAAACAGAGTCGCTGCTAAGGAAAATAGATAAGCCGCGCTGGTGCCAACCGCAATCAGGGTATCCATATTTGAGTTAAATCTCTTTAAACCAGCCCAGGCGCTTTTATAAAATTGCGAGCCAAGCCAGATCTGCACAGGAGTTGCCAGTAGAAGCAAAATCGCATTCATCATCTGCGCTGGAAAATTCTGAAAGCTCGGAATCAAAAAGTAATTTGACAAGATCATGATAATCGCTGACATTATTATGCCAAAAATCATTTTATTTTTTAATTTCTTAATCTCTTCCTCTTTAAGCATGGCCGCATGGTCATGTCCCGGCATATTCATGCCAGGCATTTTTTCATCTTCAGAGATCAATTTATAATTGCCCACGCTGCCTGTTGCTTTCTGCAAATGTTCATAAGATACTTTTTCATCTGCTTCAACCATGGCTTTTTCCGTGGCATAATTAACCACTGCCTTTTTTACCCCAGGCACTTTATTTAATTTTTTTTCTATATTTATTGCGCAAGAAGCGCAATCCATACCTTGCACAAAATAAGTCTTTTTTTGCGACGGAATATTTTTGGTCATAATATTTTAGTAATATTTAAATAAAACGTTTTTAATGACAAATAACAAAGATCAAATAACAAAAGAATGTCAAAATCTAAATATTCAATTTCAAAATTTTGTTATTTTAACTTTGTGCTTTATGTTTATTTTGACATTTTTCATTTGAATTTTGTCATTGCACTAAAAATTTTCCCCACACCATGCGCATGCCGCAAGAAAATTTTAATTCACCTAATTTATCAGGCGTAAATTCAATAATATTTTCGCCATAGTTTAATTGTTTATAAATATTATAATCGTCCAAACGAATTGCGCTCGTACAACCAGACATTTGCTTAACATTTATAATCCAACGCACTGGCACGCCTTTTTTAACATACAAAACATTGGGTTCATAACCAAAGGTGCCCAAGTCCATTTTCACTTCTTGATAACCATTAACAATTTGCGTACTGCTATTACCACTACTTGTGGCGGGAGTAAATCCAGAGCCTAAATTGGTCAAACCTCTATTAAACATAATTATACCTAAAATAATGACTAAAACGCCAGAGACCTTAATAATCTTCCCGATAAATTGGTGAGAAATTTTTGATACAAAAATCCCAAAGCCAAACATCAATGGTATTGTACCTAACGCATAAACAGCCATGCTTAAGCCGCCTTTAATAAAACTGCCTGAAGCCAGAGCATATAATTGCATGGCTTGGAGAGGTCCGCAAGGCATAAAGCCATTAAATAAACCGATAATAAAAGGACCCTTGGGTTTTTGACTGTGCTTTTGGCCAAAAAGATATTTGGCTATAAAATTTGGCGTTCTTAATTTAATTTTTTCCAAAATCTGCCATTTGGTCACAAAAGACAAACCCATTAAAATCATTAAGCCGCCAGCGATTAACAAGACAATTCCAGTAAAAACTGGATTAATGCCAAAGAATTTGCCAATGCCGCCCAAAACACCGCCAATAACAGTGTAAGATATCAAACGTCCCAAATTATATTGAAAATGAGGTGTAACTAATTTTTTCTCTTGATTCTCAGATTTTAAGCCTGAGGTAGAATAAGCAATGACCAGGCCGCCGCACATGCCAATACAATGAAAGCTCGCAAGCAAGCCAATCATAAAAATTAAGCCATAGCCTATATTTGGTTCATTTAATTTGGCTAAAATCTGAAACCCGCCAAAAGTCGTAAATAAATAAAAAGCTCCAATCACCAAGCCAATAGCAAGAGGAATTAAAATCCCTAATAGAAATGAAGACGGCTTTTTTGTTTGTTGATTTGTATTGGCTTGTTTTGTTTCGCAAATTTGCGGCTGGTAATTTAATTTGCTAATTGTTTTAAAAATTTCAGCCAGAGAAATTTTCGTGTCATCATATTCCAAATTGGCCAAGCCACTTGCATAATCAACTTCAATTTTATTGATTCCTGGCAAACTTTTAACTTCTTCTTCAACCAAAGTTTTACAGCTTTGGCAATGCATGCCAGAAATTTTAAAGTTTAATATTTTATTCATATTTTTTCCTATGTTACAAATTAAATTGTGCTTGAAAGTATTGGGTAATTTTGTATTATTTGTAACTAAATTTGTAAATTCGCTGGGTATTATTTATTAGACAATTTAGTAACTTTTAAAATTTCCTCAATCATGGCCTGCTTTCTTTTTTCATTCTTAGATGCCATGGCATTTTTAAAGCATGAATTTAAATGCCCCTGCATCAGCATCTGATGCGCTGATTTCAAAAGCCCGATCACTGCCAAATTCTGTTGCATGATATCAATGCAATAAGCGCCCTCTTCAATCATTTTAGTAATTTTATTAAGATGGCTCTGGGCTTTTTTAAAATTAATTAAAATTTCTTTTTTTGAATCCTCCATAGTGTTTTGAATTATGAATTATGAATGCCGAACGCTGAATTTTATTTCAGAATTCGGCCTTCGCCGACTGAAGTCGGCTACGGCCGACGAAGGTCGGAGTTCGGCATTACCTCCACCCCAGGTATAGGTGTATCATAAACTAAGTCAAAAAGCCTGTCAAGTTTCCTGTGGATAAACACTACAGATTACGGATACATACAGATTTACGAAATTCCAAAATATTATCTGTATATCCGCCTGCCTGCCCTGCCTACCGGCAGGCAGGCGGCAGGCAGGTACAAATCTGTAATCTGTAGAAATAAAAAAAACGGCTCGTCCTCTGCTTTTGAGCTTTGGAAGAGCCGTTTACTTATTTTTATTCCTGAAAATAATAAGCAACTACACCGGGTTCGCCTTCTAAAGTTATCTCCTTGAGGTCTTCAATCCACTTACTACAAAAAAGACCTCCAATTTCTTTCTTTTCCACTGATTGCCTCAGAAAGGCAAACGCATCTTCTTTTGATTTGGCGCGTATAACCACAAGTCCCTCAGAATCTTGCACTATAAATATCCTCATTTTTCAACCTCCTTTTAATTTGATTTGAAATTATCATATTATTTCATTATAGTCAACGCATCACTGCAGATTACAGATTTACGAATTGTCAGAAAATTTTGTATATCCTTACATATCTGTAATCTGTAGTAATCTCACATTTTTATCTTAATGATGAGATCTGCTATACTGGATTGAATTGCGCCATATTTTGGCTGGGAAAGTCGGATGAACCAGACCTGGTCCATAATTTAAAGTATCTTTAATTTCATCAATGCTGTATCCCCCGTAAATATAGGAATTAACTATCGTATGCCAATCTTTAGCAGCCACACCTAAATTGCGACCGATTCTTTTGACTAATTCTGAATATAATAAAGCTGCCTGGTCTTTTTCCAATGACGGAGAATTTACCCTGGGCTTGCCATAGCTAAAAATCTTATAAGTACTGAGACCGGAACCAAGAGGATTATAGCCCGTACTAACTTCCAACCCATCATTATAGCCATCCCCATCGGTATCCGGCTTAAAAGGATCAGTATTATAAATATAATATTCTTCAAAATCAGCTAAACCATCATTATCAGTATCTAAATTATACAAACTATCAGCCACTGTGCTCACAACCACGGCTGGCTGAGTATTTTGGGTAACAGTACTATTATTTGTACTGGAATTTGTAGTTTGGTTATTAGTTTGAATAGCAGTAAAATCCCTTAAAGGAATATACAGGGCATTTAATTTTTCCGAGCCGACACTAATTGGATAAATATTATTAGAGCCGACTAATTTGATAATATAACGGCCGGCTGGCAGACTAATATCTGCAAACCCTGAATTGGTAGTAGAAAATGTACCGATTTCTGAGCCTGGTTTTAAATTCCCTTCTGCATCATAGCTGGTAAAATAAAGCGTAAAAGCAGTGTTTTTAACATTTTGATTGCTTAAATCCTGCAAATATATCCTGGCTTTACTTAAAACATATTCAATATAATTGTTACTATTTTCATTGACGTAAATAGAATTGATTAAATAGGTCAAGCCATTATATGGCCCTTGTATTTCTACCTGATAATAATCAGTACTTAAAGGGATTTCTACTGTACCATTTATATCGGTCAGGTTGCTATAAATCTGGCCCTGCCTTTGGTTATTGGTAAATCTATAAATAATGACCCTGACATAAGGCACTGGATCTTTGTCTGTGTCTAAAATCTTTAGGCGCAAAGAGCCGTAATTATAATTAAATTCTTTTTTATCACCCTGGCTTAAGCTAAAATCATAGATCGTGTTAAAATCACCGGAATTATCTTTGAATT
Source organism: Patescibacteria group bacterium (assembly GCA_041651155.1). Lineage (NCBI taxonomy): Bacteria > Patescibacteria group bacterium. Next base: position 122,473 of record JBAZJU010000003.1, read on the forward strand.
CAATTTTGTAATCACCTCTGGGCAAAAATAATTTTTTTGTGCCCTTATCACCTGTATTAAACTGGCCGATCTGCACAAAATCATTATCATCATTTTCATAAAATAATTTGAATTCAGCATTTTTGGTTAAATCGCCTTTAAAATCACGGGCGCTCACAATTAGCGTATTTAAAGTGTAGGATAAATCAGTTTGTTGATTTAAGTTAACAGTAAATTGGTTGTCTAAAGCATTTATATTATTCAAATCTGGATAATTAATGCGCAGGATATAATTGCCTGGAATTAAATAATAAGTTTTGGCGCCAGTCACTTCTGTTTTTTCATAGCCATAAAGCTGATCTTTGGCCACGATATTGCCAGCCACATCAGTCGTAGCTGACCAAATCTGAAACGGCAGATCTTTTAATAAATTATTATCAGCATCGCGTAGAATTATCTCAACTGAACTTAAAACTAAATTAACGTCTTGAGTTGATAAGCCATTTATTTTAATATCATATATCACAAAACGTTCATAATTGCGGTCATTTTTATGGTATTCAAAAGCTACAACTTTGGTTATGTTTGAAGTATTTTTAATTTGAATAGTTTGTAATCCCGTATCTCCAATATAACCGCCGCTTATTCTGTCACCTAAAATTTTATTATTATTAATATCGTATTTTTGCTCATAAATATTAAAAGAAACATTGCTGACTTTAATGCCGCCTGAGTCTTTGGCCATAACATTTAAACTGGCAAAAGTATCTTCAGCATGAGCAAAAGCTGGTAAAATCAAAAGAGCGCCTAAAATTGTAATTATAAAAATTAGGGATATTTTGGCTAAAGTTAGTAAAAATTTTCTTATCATATTTATCATGATTAAATTATAACACTATTCGCAAATAATTACATATCTTAACACAATACTAAATAAAAGTCAATGTTTTGAGGGCGGAGATGGACGAATTCGGAAATTCGGAATCCAATTCCCAATTGGGGATTGGATCCCGAGGAACATGGCCGTTTTCGCATTTCCTTAAAACAAAAAACCTGAACATAAATGTTCGGGTTTTTGATTTAACTAATTTCTAATTAATCCTTACCAATTCCCTATTACTAATTACCTATTACTTATTTCCTATAGTTTTGGTTTAATTTTATGCCAGCCAGTTGCCTGTTCATAGGCGCTGGCTGCTTTTAATATGGTAGCTTCAGCAAACTGTTTGCCAACAAGCTGCATGCCCACAGGTAAATTATTAACAAAACCGCAAGGCAAAGTAAGCGCCGGCACGCCAGCTAAATTTATGGTCACAGTAAAAATATCTTCTAAATACATGGTTAATGGATCATTAATGTTCTCCCCTATTTTAAATGCCGGGCGAGGCGAAGTGGGCATTAAAATCAAATCAACTTTGCTTAAAGCATTGGCAAAATCCTGCTTTATCAAAGTTCTGACTCGCATGGCTTTTTTATAATAAGCCTCATAATAGCCGGCTGATAAAACATAAGTGCCAATCATAATTCTGCGTTTCGCTTCAGCGCCAAAACCTTTGGCTCGTGATTTTGTGTAAATCTCAAAAAGATCATTAGCATCTTTATCTTGATAACCATATCTAATGCCATCGTAGCGCCCTAAATTTGAGCTCACTTCTGATGGCATTATAATATAATAACAAGCCAGGCCATAAGCCAGATTGGGCAATGAAACTTCTTCAAATTTAGCGCCTAATTTTTCCAGATCCCGCACAGCAGATTCCAGGCAAGACACAATGTCTTCATTCATGCCTTTGAGATAAGCTTCTTTGGGCATGCCGATTTTTAAGCCTTTAATATCTTGCCCAAGATTTTTTGTATAATCAATGACTGGCTGAGGAGGAGTAGTGGAATCTTTGGCATCCTGGCCAGCAATAATATTTAAAATAATGGCAGCATCTTCAACGGTTTTTGCCAAAGGGCCAATACAATCTAAAGAAGAACCCATGGCAATAGCGCCATAGCGCGAAACCCGGCCATAAGTTGGCTTCAAGCCCACAACACCGCACAGAGAAGCTGGATGCCTGATTGAGCCTCCTGTATCAGTGCCTAGTGAGTAAATAACTTGTTCAGCTGCAACAGCTGCTGCGCTGCCGCCAGAAGAACCACCTGGCACTCGCTCCAGATCCCAAGGATTATGAGTTGGCCCAAAATCAGAATTTTCTGTTGATGAGCCATGGCCCCAGGCATCACAATTATTTTTACCTAAAATAATGGCGCCGTTAGCTTTTATCTTTTTAATCACAGTCGCATCAAAAAGCGGTACATAGTTTTTGAGCATATTTGAAGAAGCAGTAGTTTCAATACCTTTGGTAAGAATTAAATCCTTAATACTGCAAGGAATGCCCTCAAGTATATTTATTTTTTCATTTGCTTTAATTTTTTTGTCTACTTCTTTGGCTTGCTTTTCTGCATTTTTAAAATCAGTAGCTAAAAAAGCATGGACTTTATCATCTGTCTTTTTAATGCGCTCAATGCAGGATTTGGTCAATTCTAAACTGGAAATTTCCTTTTGGGCTAATTTCTCATGAGCTTCTTTAATGGTTAATTTATTTAACTCGGTCATAATAATTTTAATGGGTAATACAATGGTAAAATATTGTAATATGGTGGTAATACAATTGTTTTACAATTTTCTTATCATTGCCTTACAATTTATTACAAACACTTTCAAAACACACTTTTTGTCTTAATTAGGTCATCCTCCCATTCCGCCGCCTGCTTAACCAATTCTTTTTGAAAATCACACTGGTCAATCTTATCTTCACGATAAACATTTTCTAAGCCTGTCACTTGCGCAGTAATTTCCACATTGTCAGTATTAACTTCATTTAATTTTTCCACGTAATCCAAAACCTTAGAAAGTTGGCTGGCATACAACTCCTTTTCATCCTTGCTTAATTCAAGGCGTGATAGTTTAGCTATTTTTTCTACCTCTGACTTGGTTAACTTCATATATATAATGCGAATTACTACAGATTACAGATACGTACCTGCCTGCCGGTAGGCAGGGCAGGCAGGCGGATATACAAATGACGGATTTTAGATTCGTAAATCTGTATATATCCGTAATCTGTAGGTTGTTACAATATTATCATTTTAAATAATTTTTTTCAACCAAATATTTCATAATTCATAGTTCATAATTCATAGTTCAAAAACCAACATATTCAATCTCCTCCATTAATTGCAGGCCTAATTTATCTCGCACTTTCATTTTAATATAGCTTATTAATTGCAGAACATTATTAGCCGTGGCTTGGCCTATATTTACTATAAAATTAGCGTGTTTGGGTGAAATCTGCGCGCCTCCGATTTTATAACCTTTCAAATCCAAGGATTCAATCAGCCAGGCTGCTGGGATTTTTTTGCGCTCTAAATATTCTGCTGGTAAATTAATAAGTTTATTTACCTCAACCATATTCTCAGAATTAATCATCACATTTTTAAACACACTGCCAGCTGAAGGAAATTCAGGCAATTTTTCATTTCTGGTTTTAAGAATATCTTTAATTTTTGCTAAACTTTGCTGTTTATTGCCTTTTTTGAGCTGAAATTCTGCTGAAATAATCAAATCATTATTATGTTTAAAAACAGATTCGCGGTAGCCAAATTCGCACTTTTCATTTTTTAGCACAAACTGTTTTCCGCCTTTCATTATTTCAACCCCAATTAAATTATCAGCTATTTGTCCGCCATAAGCACCGGCATTGCCTCGCACACATCCGCCAATTGCGCCCGGGATGCCAATCCCCCATTCCAAACCAGTTAAACCCTGATCAATTGTTTTTTGGATTAAATCAACCAGCATAACTCCAGCATCTGCCACGACTTTATTGCCCTCTTTGAATAGAATATCTTTAGTCTGAACATAAATCACTAATCCAGCAAATCCTTGATCTGCGACTAAAATATTACTACCATTACCTAAAATAAAAAAAGGTATTTTCAATTTTTTAGCAAAAGTTATGGCACGTACCAAATCTTCATTATCATTGGCAATAAAAAAATACTTGGCGTTTCCACCAATTTTAAAGGTAGTGTACTTGGCAAGTGATTCATTAGCCTTTACTTTTTTGCCAAGTAATTCTTCAAATTGTGAAATTTGCTTGTCCATTTTAAAAATTCTTAAAGATAGCGTCCCCTTTTGCGACTGCTAAGAATATTGGATTTTCTCTAAGGTTGGAAGAATATCAGGAATTATCCTATTCTTAAGGGGATAATTCATTAAAATTACCGTTATTATGACAAAAAAAAC